>JALQWJ010000082.1 GCA_023258775.1 Burkholderiaceae bacterium
CGTAAAACCCAGGCTGCGCATCAGTCGAAGCATTGGCGTATTGTTGACCAGCACCAGGCCATGAATATGTTCTAAGCCTCGGTCACGGGCGACTTCGATGATTGCCTGCATCATTCTTGTCCCCAGACCTCGGCCTGCATAGTCATCATGAACAAGCAGCGCAAACTCGCATGACTTTGCATCCGGGTTAGTGACATAACGCGACACTGCAATCGCCTGTTCTTGTTCATCGCCTGGCTGGGATGATTTATTCACTAACGCAATAAGTGCCATCTCGCGCTCATAGTCAATCAGCGAGAGCCTTGCGAGAAGTCTTTGCGGCAATTCGCGCATGGCTGAGGCAAAGCGAAAGTAGCGACTCTCTGCAGAAACGCCATTGACCAGGGCTTGCAGCTTTGCTGCATCTTCGGGATGCAGTGGCCTCACACGGTAGTCACCCCCATCGCGAAGCGGCCACACACGTTCATATCGGTTTGGATAAGGAAGCACCGCCAAATGCTCATGCGGCCTGCTATGGATTGCGGCATGACTTAAGACGACGCGTGCATCAACAGCAATCGCACCGTGTTGATCAATCAGGATAGGATTGATATCGAGTTCAACAACCTGAGCAAGTGCACAGGCCAACTCAGAAACCCTTAGCAGGATGTGCTCAAGGGATTCAAGATTGACTGGCTTTGCGCCACGCCAGTTTTGCAACTGTGTGTAAATTCTCGAACGCTTGAGCATTTGCTGGGCCAAAAACTGATTAAGCGGCGCAAGCTCAAGCGAGTGATCATCAATCAGCTCGATCATCTCGCCGCCTGCGCCAAAGCTTAGTACAGGACCGAATAATGGATCACTCATCAGACCGATATAGACTTCGCGGTGATGATCACCAGCATGCATTTTCTGAATCGTGACGCCGTTAATCACCGCATCGGGTTTGACTGCCCGAACCCGATCAGTCATTTGCTCAAACATATCGCGTACGCTTGTTGCACTTGCCAGGTTCAATGCAACCCCTTGCACATCTGATTTGTGCAAAATATCAGGCGAATCGATTTTCATCGCAACCGGATAGCCGACTTGGGTTGCGATGAGCATGGCTTCATTTGCACTTCTTGCAAGCACCGTATGGGTAATCGGAATATGGAAGGCAGCAAGCAAGGCCTTGGATTCAAACTCTGTGAGACTTGATCGCCGCTCAGCCAGCACGCTTTCAATGAGCAGACGAGCACCCTCAAGATCAGGTTTTGCAAGCGCACTTAAGGGTGGAGGAATCTGTTGCAAGAGCTGTTGATTGGATTCATAAGTCACCATGCTACGAAAAGCATCGACCGCCACTTCGGGGCTGCGAAAACTCGGCAGGCCTGCCTTCACGAAATCAGCTCGCGCCTCGCTGACCGATTGTTCGCCCATCCAGCAACAAAACAAAAGCTTATGAGCTTGCTTGGCATGCTCGATGACCGCCGAAGCAATAGCTCGCGGATCAATGCCCTGCTTGGGCGTAAAAATAATTAAGACGGCATCGATGCTTTGTTGCTGTGAAATCGCCTCGAGTGCAGCCTGATAATGCTCTGCCCCTGCCTGCTCGCCCAAGTCAAGTAAGGCACTTAGATCAGCTTGAGGATCGAGCTTTTCCATGAGCGCCTGCGCTTGTTGATCGCTCAGCCGACCAAGTTCAAGTTTGCAAAATGCAATACGGTCAGCGGCAAGTACACCCACCCCGCCACCGTTGGTGAGCACCGCAAGACGGCTCCCCCTAGCGCGAGGGCGATTGGCCAGACACTGCGCTGCTGAGAAAAGCTCGGTCATTGAATGGACACGAACCGCACCAGCACGTCGGAGCGCAACTTCAAAGATCTCATCGCGTCCAACCATGGCGCGGCAATGCGTTTGTGCTGCGCGCATGGCATCGGGTTGTCGCCCAGCTTTAAGAACGATGACAGGCTTTGTACTTGCCAAAGCCCTCAGACTCGACATAAACGCGCGAGCACTTTGAATACCTTCCAAATGCACAACGACTGATTTCGTTATTGGATCGTTGGCAAGAAAATCAAGGATGGCTTCAAGCGTGACACCAGGGTAAGACCCAAGGCATGCGACCAGCGAAAAGCCGAGCCTGCCCTGTTGAGCCCAGTCAAGCACGGCACTTGCAAGCGACCCCGATTGCGCAACAAAAGCAATTGAGCCTGGATGGGCAATGGCACCGAGCATCGACGCATTCAGTCCGAGCGAGGGCCTTTGCATGCCAAGGCTATTGGGCCCAAGCAGCTTAATACCCCGAGCATGCGCCTCATGATGGATCTTTTGTGCGCTGCGCTGATCCATTGCCCCACCAAGCATGACCAGCGCACGGCATCGCATTTGCTCAAGACGCTCAAAAACTGCTTGGGATGTTTTGGCGTCAAACTTTGCAATTGCCAAGTCGATCGCTTCAAGCGCCAAGTCGACTGCTTCAAGCGCCAAGTCGACCACTTGAAGCGCCGGAGCAACATGAGTATCGATAGTCGGTTGCTTAGTACCGATGATTGAAACCTGCACAGAACCAGCAAAGCCGCCAGCAATAAGTCGGTCGTGAAATGGCTTTAACCAGGTATCCACATGCTCGGCATCGCAAAGCAAAGCGATCGCTTGCGGATTGAATAGTCGGTCAAGTGCGTGCTTATCCATTACAGGCTTTTACGCTTAAACGATGACAGCATCATGGCGCAAAAAGCGATTTGCTCGTGCATCAAATTATCCGTCAAGGCCAAGTAAAGCCTTCACGTGACTGCTCGCGCTGCGCGCCAATGCATCAAGCTCGTAGCCCCCTTCAAGGCATGAGATCACCCGCCCCTGAGCATGCTTATCGGCAACTTGCATCATTTGTTTGGTGACCCATGCAAAGTCCTTCTCAAGCAAGCCGAGGCCGCCCATGTCATCCCACTGATGACCATCAAAGCCTGCAGAGATATACATCAGCTCGGGTTTGAATCGATCGAGTGCCTCAAGCCAGTGGCTTTGGACAGCCTCTTGGAAGACATCGCCTCGAGATCGCGCAGGCAAACCAATATTGACGCGATAAGGGCTTTTCTCGGTTTCGACATGAAAGGGAAATAGATCGGTCTGATAAGTGGAACACATTAAAACTCGTGAATCATGATAAAAAACAGACTCACTGCCATTGCCATGGTGAACATCGAAGTCAATCAATGCGACGCGCTGGATCTGATAATGCTCCAGGGCATGACGAATACCTACGGCGATATTATTGAAAAAACAAAAGCCCATGGCTTCATCAATCGTGGCGTGGTGACCAGGCGGCCGAACATTACAAAATACAATACGATGCTGGCCTTGCATCACCAGATCGGTGGCCAGCACCGTTGCGCCTGCGGCGCGGCGCGCAGCCTGCAAGCTGTGTGCGTTCATCAAGGTGTCGGGGTCGATTCGTTGATAGCCCTCGCTGGGCGCAAGCGAAAACATCCGATTCAAATGCGCTTCACTATGCACCCGTCTAAGTGCTTCCATACTGACGAGCGGCGCATCAAAGGATTGCATGACATCAAGCAAGCCTTGCGCCAAAAGCATATCGTTTATTGAAGCAATTCTCGCAGGGCATTCTGGGTGATCGTCACCCATTTCGTGTTTTAGGCAATCGGCGTGCGTAATGTAGGCAGCTAGCAAAGCTTATCGATCCAGGTGTGAATACAATCAAGCGATTCGGGTTCATCTAAAAATGGGACGTGCCCTCGCTTCGGAATTTCTGCGATGCAAAGCTCAGGAACCCGTCTTTGCATTTCAAGTACAGTCTCCCTCGCAAGCACATCAGAATGTTGCGCGCGAATCACTGCAAGCGGCAATCCCTTACAAGCATCAAAAAGTGGCCATAGATCAACGGGAGGCGCTTCAAGCGCTGCCAGCAGCGCTGTTCTAATTTCCGGATCGTAGGGAAGGCAGACGTGATCCTCGCACTGCACATAATGGCGCTGCGCCTCCTCAGACCAGCGCGAGGCACTGACCTGCTCAAAGCCAGGCTTCACTTTGGGCATGCGCAGCGCAATTTCTTCAAGCGTTAATAGATCAGGCTTGACACCAACATATTGGGCAATCCGCTTCATACCTTCGGGGTTGAGTTGAGGACCGACATCAATAAAGCAAAGCCCTTTGACCCTGTCCGGATGGGTCGCAGCCAAGAACATCCCAAGCAACCCTCCTCGCGAAGAACCAATGATGGCAACCTGCGGAAGATCCAAAACATCGAGCAGCCTCAACACATCGTCAGCCTCTTGGGCCAGGGTATAGCTTGCAGCACCCGTCCACTGTGAGCGTCCTCGCCCGCGGGCATCAAGACGAATAAAGCGCATCTGCTTGGGCAGATGAGGTGCAAGATAATCAAAATCGCGCGCATCACGCGTGAGTCCAGCCAGTCCAAGTAATGGATAGCCTTCGCCTTCGTCGTCAAAAACTAAGCGGGCGCCATCCTGTGCTTCGAAGCTTTGCATCATGATGAGAAAAGGAACTTTTAAGATTCACTGAAACTGCATAATCGATACGTTTTCTGGAATAATCAAGTGAGCCAGACTCGCTTGCTTGACCTCTTGCACACTTACACCGGGGGCGGTCTCGCGAAGCACTAAGCCTTCATCCGTCGGCTCGATCACTGCAAGATCTGTAACAATCAAATCGACGCGTCTCAACGCCGTCAGTGGCAGGCTGCATCGTTTGACAATTTTTGACTCACCCTTGGCAACATGTTGCATCGCCACGATAACTTTGGCTGCACCGGTCACAAGATCCATTGCGCCACCCATGCCCGGAACCATTTTCCCTGGCACCTTCCAGTTTGCAAGATGGCCAAGCTCGTCGACTTGTAAACCACCGAGTACGGTCATATCGAGGTGGCCACCGCGGATGAGTCCAAAGCTCATCGCGCTATCGATGCTCGCTGCGCCTGGCACGGCGGTCACAAAGCCCCCGCCTGCATCGGTGAGGTGCGGATCTTCCATGCCTTCGGGTGGTCTGGCACCAAGGCCGATGACGCCGTTTTCAGCTTGGAAAAAGACTCCAGCTTGGGCAGGCACAAAGCCTGCCACCAGGGATGGCAGCCCGATGCCAAGATTAACGAGCATGCCGGGGCGAATCTCCTGGGCAACACGTCCGGCAATTAAGGTTTTTGCGTCCATCTGATTTCCTTCAACACGCTTTGCCTGCATGATGGCTCAAGCCTGTGCAGGCTTAGGTGCACGAACCAGCAGGTGATCGACCAAGACCCCGGGCGTCTTGACTGAATCGGGTGGAATAACGCCAACCGGGACAATGCTTTCAGGCTCGGCAATGACCACGTCGGCCGCCAGTGCAACAATCGGGTTGAAATTGTGCGCCGTGAGCAAATAACTCAAATTGCCTACATGGTCAGCCTGCCATGCACCGACAAGCGCAAAGTCGGCGCGCAAGGGTGTTTCGAGTAAAAAGGATTTACCCTCAACTTCGATGATTTGCTTGCCAGCTTCCACCTCGGTGCCTAAGCCAGTTGGCGTGAGTACCCCGCCAAGACCCATGCCACCTGCGCGAATCCGCTCAATCAAGCTGCCTTGGGGTACGAGTTCTACTGCAATCTCGCCGGCAATCATTTTTTTCTGCGTGACAGGATTTAGACCGATATGAGAAGCAATGACCTTAGATACAGCACCTGCATCAATCAATTTACCGATACCTTTGCCAGGCATTGCCGTGTCGTTGGCAATAACCGTTAAATCCTTAGCGCCGCGTTCAACCAGAGCGTCAATTAAACGCTCTGGCGTACCGACCGCCATAAAACCACCAATCATCAAACGCGCACCATCGGGAATCATCGCTGCTGCGCTTTGAGCGCTTAGCGCACCTTTCATTGCCATATCCTCATGAAACAAGGCCTTGGGAGAGTGAACGCGCAGCACTTGCAATAACCAACTCCTCATTGGTCGGTATCACAAGCACCAGCGCTCGGGAACTAGTGGATGAAATCACGCTCTCGCCGTGCTCATTGGCTGCGGCATCAATTTCAACACCCATCCAGGCTAAGCGCGAGCAAATCCTCGCTCGGATCGCACTCGCGTTTTCACCAATACCACCGCAAAAAACCAACGCATCCAAACCGCCTAGGGCTGCTGCCATGGCACCAAGTTCGCGTTGACAGCGGAAAACAAAATAGTCAATGGCCTCGGCTGCGGCTTGATCCGGGGAGGCTTGCAAGGTGCGCATATCGTTTGAGAGACCAGAGAGGCCGAGCAAGCCTGAGTGCTTATATAAAAGATCTGAAATTTCCGACGCAGTCATTGATTTCTGATCCATTAAATAAAGCAAAACGCCAGGGTCTAACTGACCACAACGCGTTCCCATTGGAAGGCCATCAAGCGCTGAGAACCCCATCGTTGAGGCCACCGAGCGGCCCTCGGAAATGGCGCACATCGAAGCACCATTGCCTAGGTGGGCGATAACAAGCTTGCCTTGTGCACTTGCAGGAAAGCGCTGCTGAAAAGCAGCAAGCACAAACTCATAGCTCAGGCCGTGGAATCCATAGCGACGAACACCTTCGTCGTAGAGCGCACGTGGCAGCGCAAATGTGTCGTTGACCCAGGGATGGCTGCGGTGAAATGCGGT
>JALQWJ010000083.1 GCA_023258775.1 Burkholderiaceae bacterium
CAGTTGGTAGAGTCCCGGATTGTGATTCCGGCTGTCGTGGGTTCGAATCCCATCGGTCACCCCACTACTTTTCGTGCATGCTTTGAGCAGCACCCCAGTGCGACACTCGCGCGCATCAACAAGCAAACTACATGTCCGCTGTCACCACAGTGATCTGCTGTCCGGCCCTCGACGATCAGTCGATGGTTGAACTCGTGCGTCGTGTACGTTCCTGGATTGGTCCTTGCCAAGTCTGGAGCGAGGACGAGATCGGCAGCATGGAGCACAATGCCGACCGTCTGCAGGCTGTTGTTGAAGCGGTGGGCCCGATTCAGTGGGTTGGGTCTGGGTTGGGGGCGGCCCTTGGGTATTGGCTTGGTTGTCGGCGTGAAGGTGCCATCCGCCAGTCAGAATTGTTTGAACCGTTTTTGGGGTTTAACGCACCCTTTTGCCAGTCGACCCGCTCGGGTAAGGGTATGTGGGCAAGTTTTGCCCTGGGTATTGCGCGCCATGAATGGGGTTCGATGCTTGGGTTTTTCCTGCCGCCGCCTTCATTTGCAGCCCCGCGAAAACAGGACTTGCAGCCTTGCCAGCGCTGGCAGGAAGTAGCCTTCTACACAGATTCGCTGGACTTCGTTGAGTTGAGCGTGCACTATGGAAAGGGCACAAGAGTGTGGCTCAACCGTGCCGACCAGGATTTACAGGCGGAACGTGCGGCTAACCATATCCGCGCCATGAGCCCGCATGCCTTGGTGGAAATTGATCGCTGGCAAGCAGGCTCGTTTCCTGATTTGCTCGTGGAAACGATGGGAGCTAAGCAATGGGTTTGACCGGCACGCTCACTGAAACCGACTACACCGTCATGTTGGTGTTGCTTTTGCTTTTATCAGCTGTGGGACTTGTCTGGCTTGGTGCATTTTTGCAAAAACGCAACGAGCGACCAGGCAGCGAGGCTTCGAATGCGGGCCAAGATTCGGCGATTCCCACCAGTAAGTTGCCGCAAATGCCGCCAACGACCGCTGAGCAGATCGTGAAGCGGATGGAACAACACCTGAGCGATTTGCAAAGGCAGCTGAACATGGATTTGGCCCAGTTGCAGGCTTCGATGAAGGCCGATCGGGCTGACACAGAGCGCCATGTGGTGCGAGTGCGCGAGATGGCAAGCGAGCACAAGCTAAGTCTCACTTTGTTTGAGCTCTTTGAGAGCCTGAAAACACTGCCTAAAAAGACACAAGACGCCCAGGCGATCGATCGCGCCTGGCATGGCCAAGTTGGTATTGAGCCCGATGACGTCTTGCTGCCGAGCGAAGACAGTGACCCCTGGAAAATCTACTTTAAGCTTGAGGGTATTTGGTATTTGCTGCGTGTTCTTGAGAGGAAGTACAGCAGGATCGATTATTATGAGATCTCGCTGCATGATGAGGACGGAAGGCTACTGGCCGAGGTAAGGGCAAGACCCGATACGAGTCGTGCCAAGCTCGATAAAGAGTTTGTTTCAAGCCTGCACGTTGGACCATGGCTTTCAGAGTTCATCGCGCTGCGTTTGCGAATGGATCATCGGTTGCAAAGAACATTAATGGAAGCGGCATCGAGGGATGTGGATGCCATGAAGCGCAGCTTCCGCATTCTGCAAGTGGGGAAGAAAGTTGAAACTGCCAGCGATTGATTTACAAGGAACTCTGGGTAAGGTCCCAGGACTGTCGAAATTCATCAAGCCGAAGGCGGGCGCCTCTGCTGCTTCAGGCGGTGCAAAGGGGAAGGCTGCACCGGTCAAGAGCCATGAGCAGGAGGTCCAACAGCGCCTCGACCTCACGATGAAAGGTCTGGGTGGGCTTGCGCTCGTGCTTGTGCTTTTTGCGCTTTACACCGTGTTTTCGCAAAATGGCCTCAATAAGGCAATCCACACCGCTGCGCCCCCAATGGTTGATCTGTCTGAGCTTGTTGCGACCCATGGCGGGAAAGGCGCTTCGGGTAAAAGCGATCATGCCAAGGAAGCTAAGGCAGCGAACAACGCCAAGCTCAAGCTTCCCGAGGGGACCGACCCGAGGATCGATTACGCTTTTGAGCAAATCGCCAATTTTGAAAACACCCGTTCTGAGGCGGTGTTGCGCAGTACTCGCGCAAATGTTGCGGGGGTTGCGCCGGGCAGTGTGGCTGCGCGTGCAGGATTTAGGGTTGGGGATTTCATCTTAAGTATCGATGGGGATCAGGCAGGGTTTGTGTGGGACAGCCTTCGTAAATTGACTGCTGCCGGCAAATCCTCGGTCTTGCTCGAAGTCCAACGCGGCAATGAAGTCTTGCGTGGCGAACTGATGGCACCTGAAGGGGAGCTGCTCACATCAACGAATACCGGTTTGCTCTTTGAAATCCCTGAGGGCTACCGTTTTATCGGTGAAAACGATCGGCGCGAGCTTCGAGGCGGATTTTCTAGGGCGTATATGGAGGGTCTCGCGGGTGATGAGCGCCTAGCCTATGCAACAAGCTTGGCGCTTTTAGGTGGCAATTTGGTCAAACGCGGGGTCGAGCAGGCCGATTTGAAACCTTCCGACCCGATGTGGCTGAAGACCGAGCAAATCCTTGCTGATCACCACAGTAAATTCAGCAAGGCGCTCGCACACCACGGTGCTGTCCTCGAGACTATGCAAGCGAATTTACAAGCTGGCTTTGTGAAAATTGGCGCTCTACTCTTAGCAGCGCTTATTGCGGGTATTGCAGCGCTTGCCTCAGCGCTTCAACTTAATAAGCACCTGAGCGAGCAAGGCATCGGCGCAATGAGAGCGCAGTTTCAAGGCTTGCGTTCGCAAATGGATCAACTTGCCCATGCGCAGGCTGCCATGAGCGCTTCCGGGCGAGATTCGTCTGCTGCCGGACGCGCAAGCACGCGACAGAGTGCTGCGGCTTCGACCCGGTCAAGTGAACCGGCGCGGGATGAAGGTCGCGAGAATGGTATTCGAGGATCCGTTATGAGTTCTGCAGTAGCGGTAGGTGCTGCCGCAGCGGCTGGTTTGTCGCTTGCTGAGCTTGCAGCACGGGTTGCGCTTTCAAGTGATCCCGACGACGAAAAGGCAGGCGATGCCGAAGAGGGCAATGCAGGCGATGCCGATGAGGTCAAGGCAGGCAATGCCGACATGGGCAAGGCAAGCGAGGCTGGCACTGATGAAGGGCATGATGTCTTGGTCCAGGTTGATGCCCTGGGTGGTGTTGATTCGACTGAATCTGCAAAGGAAGCGGTCGTAGCGCCCAACCCCGAAGTTGAGCATGCCACATCAGCAGCCGGGGCCTCGGATGGCGGTCAACCGGCTGCTGACATCCAGGCTGGGTCGGACCCAGCTGCTGCACCAAGTACCGACACTGCGGCTGCACCAAGTACCGACACTGCGGCTGTAGCGGAGGCACACGCAGAGGCCGCGCCCGGAGAGGCAGCGGTTGCAGCGTCGGGGCCGGAAGCTGAGTCTGTGACACAAACCGCTGCAACCAGTGATGCAGCCTCTGATCAAACGGGTCAAACGGGGAGCGCAACGGACCAGGCCCTAAACGCGAATGCCTCGAGGACTGGAGACGGTGCAAACGCCTGATGCTCGTGAGCGTATTGATGCTCGCGAGCGGCTCGATGCGAATGAACGATATCTTCTGGCGAGTTTTAATCGGTCCCGCTGTGCGGTACCGCTTAGTCTGATCGATCGAATTGTTCGGCAGCCAGTTGTCGAGCCTTGGGAGGGACAGGGAGCCATTCAAGGCTTCGTGTTTGTTGAAGGCTGGTTGGTCTGGTTGTTGGAGCCCTCTCAGGTTTTTATGGATATCTCAGGACTTCACAAGTCTGGAGATTGGTTGTTAATTCTTCGCGAAGAGCAAGGATTAGGTCGAATTGGCGTTATGGCAGACGATGTGAAAGGTCCGGTTGCGTTTGCACGGATTGATCATGCGCGAATCCTCCAGAGACGCCGCGGAGAAGAGTTTGATGAGTTTCGCTAGTCGCTTCCAAAATCGGCTACCAGGTGTCCCGGTTTGGATTGCCCGCTATGGGCTCAGCGGTCTTCTTGCGCTAGGTATGGTGGTTTGCGTTGTTATCGGAGCAAACTACGAACGTGAGTTTCGCGGAAATCTAGAGCAAGGCTTTCAACAACGTGTTGAACTCGGTGATCTCGCATCTTCGGTTCAGCAGCTTCGCCGTACGCTCGAGTCACCACGTGCACTAGACCCGGGCTACTTAAGCGGCCTCATCGAACGTAGCAAAGAGGTAGAAAGCAAGGTTAAGGCTCAAACCGATGCAGGGCGAATCGCCGATCTCGCGTTGCCAACGAAAGAGTTAGCAGCGATCGCTGCGATGCAATCTGGTTTTGAGCGTCTTGCAGTGAGTACCGCGCAAGTTGAGCGAGCCTTTAACCTTAAGGCAACCCTAAAGCCTAGCGATTCGACAGATGCGCCCGCATTAAAGCGGGTGTCAGGCTTGATCGATGACTACATGGCTGCTGTCGGAGCGCTTCGCAATGCGCGAAGCGCTGCAAACGCTTTGCCAGGGCTCGTTGCTGCAACCATGTCCTTGGCTGAAAACCTACCGACGGCAACGGCGGAATCACGCCGAAAGTCGGTTAATCCGGGATGGAGGGAAGTGTTGGTCGCTTTGCCCGTGGACCGAGGCGATCTGGTCGACCGCCTTCTTGCCGACGGAAGAATGTTGGAAGATCTTCAATCTCAGCGCACTCGAGCAAGCTCGCGCCTTGAGCAAATCTCAGCCAAGATTGATAGCGCTGAGCGGATGCTCTTGCAATCGCGAAGCGGCGGTGGGCTCCTTGTCGTTGCATCGATCCTTACTTGGGTTGGCGTTGGCTTTGGTCTTTTGGCGATCGGTATCAGCTGGATTCAGGTCAAACGGTTTAGTGAAATTGGGCGTCAACCCCATCCACCCGTTGAACTCGTGGTACCTCGAAGCGTGTTGGCGGAGCATTCAGAGGACGATCGTCAGGATCGTGTTGAGGAGAGTGACGCAGTCGAAGCGCGGATAGCTGCTCGCATTGCAAGTGAAGTCGGTACGGCGGTATCAGTTCGAGCGATTGCTGAGGCCGCAATCGAAGAGCCGATCGACCATGTTGCCTCTGGCTACTGGATTGAAGCTGGTTCGATGGCGGAGCGCAGGGTTGCGCTGCTCGACAAACAATCTGAGCAACTCGAGCAACATGTGAAGGCAGTGATGGCAGCGGTTGAAACCCTCGCCGGAAGAGCTGACATGGTCGTACAAAGTCTCCAGCTGGCAACCGAAGAGAATGCTCCAAACGCTGGCCTCGATGCTTTGACTTTGCGCAAGCGAATTGATGAGCTTCAGGCGCTTGCCATGAACCTCTCGCTTCAGGTCCGCTCAGGCGAGGGTTCGGATCCATTACTTGACGACTTAGAACAGTTTAATGCCGATTTGACTGTACTTGCCGATGAGATAAAGAGGGTTGGTAAATCGGGAGGTGTTGCGCAAGTTGAACGGCGACTGAGCCATTCGATTGATGAGGGCCGACGAATGGTTGCCGCTGCTGACAGCCTGAAAGAGCGGGCAGAAACCTTGTATGAAGACGCACAGCGCTTTCGTCGTCATAGCGAGGCGTTGATTCGCGGTATCCAAGAGGGCGCGGTTGCAGAGCTTCCTGCGTCCTATATTCGCCATCGAAACTCAGCTTGACTCCGGACTATTCCCGCGATGGATGATCGTCCAAATGAGCTGTTTCTTCTCGACGCTGAGCAAGCTGTCAAGGAGATTGCGCAATATGGGTTAGGTCAGGTTGAGCTTCAAACTCAGCGTGTAACCTCGACGATTGATTATCTTGACACAGTGCTACAGTCCTTGGGGCTTGAACGACATGCTGAGTTTTGCGGGCGCTTTGCCAAGGTCTTTCCTTTGCTTGACGAGGGCCAAGGTCGTCGCATCACTCGGGATTTTGTCGTGCTCGCACACGCTCAGTTTGAAGCGATTCGTGCAGGTGACGAACTACCAAAACACGACGAGGCACTCGCTCGGCTGAGCGCTAGACTGCCACAGCAGCAGCGCAGTGAGACTGCTACGACACTGCCGCAGACTGGGCGTTTCTTTCAAGATGCTGCCCGAGCAATCGCGGCTGTCGACGAGCTTGCACACCGAATCCAGGCGGGCTTAGAGCGTCCCGCGGAACACCGTGCGGAGCCCGAGGTTCGTACGTCAGCGCCTGATGCCCACGTAACGGACCCAGATGCCCATGCGTCATGCCTAGATGTGCAGGTGTCAGAGCCTCGTACCCATGTATCAGACCTTGATGACTACGCCTCAGAACCCAAAGATATTTTGATCCCATTCGAGCAGGGAGTTAGCAAGGCATCGCTTAATGCCGAGGGTGATCACCATGAGGCCGTGCATGATGATTTTCCACTCGGCATTGGGGCCTCGGCAGACACAAACCTAGCGATCAAAGAGGATCCTGAACCTCATTTACAACGTAGGTTGCAAGTTGAAGTGTTCTCGAGTGCAAAGATTGACCAGGTATTTCGCCGCGCGCTCAAACTCACAGAATCCGGGCCATGGCTCACGGGTGTTGGTGCG
>JALQWJ010000084.1 GCA_023258775.1 Burkholderiaceae bacterium
GAGCTGCCTGCACAGTTTTCAACGCTCAATGTTCGCCTCGAGGCGATGCTCAACCAGCAGGCCGACGAGATAAGGCTGCACGCGCGAGTGCCTGCTGCGGTAACAGAGCGCCTACAAAGCCAACTTTCCGATCTGAGCTACTCCATTGGTCGCTTGCTTGATAAAGGGCAGGATGAGGCGCAAGCGGTCATCTTGGAAACCAGGCAGATATTCGGCGAAACCAGACAAATACTGAGTGATACACAGAGTCGGGTCGATCAGAGCCGAACTGAGATCGAGCAGCGCTTAGGCCAGATCAGTAGTCAGGTTGATAGCAGGGTCGGCGCCGCGATCGAGGCAGGCCTTAACCAAAGTCAAGCTTTATTGCTCGAAACGCGTTCGCTCTTCGAGGCAAGCCAACGACTCATCGTAGAAAGAACCGCTGACTTAGGACTGGCCCGCGAGCAAATCAATGCACTGCAGGGTCTGCTCCAAGAGGCTGCTGCGAGTGCGCCTAAGGCCGACGAATTCCGAGCAGTCGAGCATCATTTGCGTGCTCTCGATGTAAATTTATCCCAGCAAATACAACAATTTAATCAAGATTTGTTAGGTCAAATCGAGATTTTAAGCACGAAAACGATAGCTGACTCTGAAGGCTTATCCTCGCAAATTTCGCGGCTCGAAGAGCAGTCGGCAAACCTGCTCGTCCATCTGGAAACCCGGCTTCCTGGCTCGTTTATTGCGACTTTCCAGGAAAGCCTCGAGCGACTTTCTGCCTTGGTTTCCTCGCTGGTTGAGCGCGGTAGCTCTGACATTGCTGTCCTGCTCGGAGAGCTGAAACAGATTCTTGAAGATGGCCGTAACCTATTGATTGAGAGAACAGAAGTTTTTGTCCCGGCGCTTGAAAAGCTCGGTTCTCTTGATTCGGGTCTCCATGAGTTAAGGGAGCGCCTTCTTGCGATTGAGCGTAGCGGCGTGCAGGGCGCCTCTGAGGCCAATACTTGGCGCGACGAGGTCAGGGCTCTTCTCGGCCAAACGCAAGGGATAATCGTAGAGCGAATCGCAGCGCTTGATTCGGCCCAACAGCAGTCTGGCGGCTTAGCAGAAAAGCTCGCCGAGCTTGCCGTGAATCTGGAGGTGAGTTTTCAGACGGGCCAGGCAAAGATTCAAGATGAAACTGCCCAGGGGCAGGCAAGCATTCGGCATCTACTTGAGGATAACCGAGCGCTTTTGATCGACCGTAGTGAGGTGTTGGCTGCAGGTATTGCCAAACTGAATGACATGGGCGTTCCGCTGGCAGCGCTCGAACAGCGATTTGAGAAGCTGTCTCAGGTTAGTGAGCAGGGACTTGAGCGCTTAGATCAGTCCTTGCGTGCGTGGAGCGATGGCGCTAGCAAATCAGCTGATCAGATGCACGATGCGATTGGCGATGTTCGGGGTCATGTACAAACGCTCCACGCTTCATTCGCGCAAGCGCAAGGGCAATTAGCATCCCTTCAGTCGGCATTCTCTGAAGCGGCCGCGCTTGGACCTCAAGCGTCTGAGTTAGAGGGGATCCGCGATCAGATCGCGAAGTTTAATCATCAGTTATTGGGTGAGGCCGAGTCGATCAAGATGGCGGTCCAGCGCGTTCATGCAGACGCTCGCGCCGATATCGCTGACTTTCGTCAGGTGGTCGCGACCAGGTCGCAGCTCGATTTACTACGCGACGATTTGCCTGCGCAATTTTTAGAACTTTCGGGGCGCATTGATAGTTGGTTCCGCAAGCAGGCTGAACGTCAATTAGAACTTGATGCGCAGCTTCCTGACAACATTATCGGGAAGATTCAGCATTCCTGGGACGGTTTGACCTATTCGATCGCTGAGGTGGTCCGACGTGGCCTTGGCGACACCACCCAGCTGTTTGGCGAGGCCAAGGAACTGCTCGAGCGCAGCAAAACGCTTATGGATGAGCGTACAGATTTGCTGTCGCTGGGCATCACCGACGTTGGTTCACAGTTATCTCAAATGGACCAAAAACTCGGTGGTGTCGCCGATCGGATCTCAGCTCTCCTGGGTTACCTGCAGCGTGGCGGTGGCGAGAAGCTCGCTGCTCTGATGCGAGACGCTGAGCAAAAGGGTTTGCGCGTGGAGCAGGAGCAGCGTGAGGTTGCAGAGCAGCAGACGCGACTTTTGCGGGATCTGCGCGTTGAGCTTGGATCGAGACTTGAGCAAATCAACGCTGGCTTGCAACAGCCCGTTGAACTTCTACGGCAGGGACTTTCGTCCTCGGCTGATGCCATGCGCGGCGTGATCGCCAGTGGCATGGATTCCATTGCTGTTCAATTAACAAGCCAGCAACAAGCGGCAAGCGATCGCATTGCAAAGCTTCTCGACGATGTCAGTCTGACCGCCATCCGGATCGAACAGGGCCAGCAGCGCGAGGCGACGGTACTTCGCTCGGATATGGGTAGTCTTGCGAGAGAGATTAATGCTGATTTGCAGCAAACCCGCGACGCATTGCAGGTCAATCTTTCCAATAGTTTGTCCGAAGTTCGGGAGTTCAGTGTCTTACAACAGCGCTCGCTTGCCGAAATCTTGAGCCAGCTTCAAGAGCAAACAGCCACGCTGATGCAGTCCCTGTCGGTCTCGCTTGAGGGATTGGATAAGAGTTTTCTTAACCATATTGAGAAGATCACCGGCGGTCAGGCGTCGATGCGAGAGAACTTTGCCGAATTGGCCAAAACCTCGCTTGCCTTTCGACGATCCTCTGAGCAGTTGACCTCTTTGTCTCGATCCATCGGCCGCATTGAGCGCTTGGCTGGAGATGTTGCAGGCTTTGGCGGGCAGATTCAATCCCTGGCCCAGACGGCAGAGAAACTCCAGTCTGACACGCGTCGCAGCCAGCAGCTTGAAGACCAAATTGTCAGACTACAAGCGAGTTTCCAAACCTTTGCCTCGTCGATCGCGCGTATTGACACGCTTGGTCCTTACATCGAGCAGTTGCACCAGGAGTCACTGAAACAGGTCGACTTTAATGCCTTCCTTGAAACGCTTGATGCTCGCTTCCAGCCGCTGGCGACCCAGGCCTATGCAGAGAAGAGCACCAAGCTGATCGCAACAGACCTTGGCCGTTTGCAGCAAATGTCGGGGGCCTTGCAGAATCTGATCGAACAACATTTGCAGCGACTGCAGGTTCTTGAGATCACGGTCAGTCAGCAAATCGCCGAACGGATCGAGGAGGGCATTCGCCAGCAAACCCTCCTTCGTGAGGATTTACTCAATAGGGCTGCTCAGCAAGACGACTTGCTTCGCCTAAGTGTTTCCCAACTGATTCAAAATCTTGAGAAGGCGACATCACCGCTTGCACGTGCAGAGTTGATCAATCAAAGTATCAATCAACTTAAAGAGTTACAGGTTAATTATCAAGTTCAAGTTGAGGAAACGACCAAGCAGCGACAACGCGAACTCGTCGATTTGGTGCAAAACGGCCAGGAGTTGCTGTCAAGCGCCCAGCGCGATGGCCTTCGGCAAGTGTTGGATGCTGGGCAAGATCGCTACAACAAAATACTCCAGTTGCAGACACAGCTTTTCGAGAAGCAACGTGACCAACAAACGCAGTACCACGAGATCGGTCAGCGCAGCCAGCAGCAATGGTTTGATCAGGCACAGACACTGATTCGGCGTAATCATGAAACACTGTTGAGCCTCACTGAAAGCCAACACCAGCAGTCCGAACTTCTCGAGCGTGATCTGCATGAGCAAATTCAGAGTTTGCAGCGACAACATTTCACGATTCTGAAGCAGCTACAAGATCAAAATCACAATCAAGTCCAGTCTTTACAGAATAGTCTTCAAGAAAAAACCGAACAGTTGATCCGGCAGCTTAATGCTGATGCACAGCGCAGTCTTAGTGCCGAATTCAATGATGTTCGGCAGGTGCAAGAGCAACTGACCAATGCGCTGACCGAACGATTCGACCAGTCGCTCGAGCAAATCGTTTCACGAAGTGAGCGGGGCTTTATGCAGTTGGAGGCCTTGCAACCACTGCTTGATCAGTTGCGTACCGACATGCTCCGCCCACGCCACATCGAGCAGGTTGTGGCCGATGTACGACGTGAACTCGAGTCAGTGCCTCGCAATATCGATTTGCAGACATTACAAGATCGCTTGTCAGCCAAATTCGGCATGTCAAAGGATCAACTCGGCGCTGCCTTGATCTCTGTGAAGGACGAGTTGTCGGGATTGGTTGAAAGCGGCAACAGCAGGCTCTTCGGTATTTCACTGGTGACTGAAAAGCTCAGCGAGCGCAGTGAAGCAGCCATGGGCAAGCTTGACCATCTGACCGCTGCTTTGGAGAGTGTCCGCACCGATACCTTACGTACCAGGATAAGCGATCAAAACATCGGCTTAGAGCGTGTCACCAACCTAGTCAACGCCTTGCAAGAGCGTTTGGGTGCTGGACTTGATACGGTTTTGGACCGAGTCATGGGTATGCTCACCCAGCAAGATAAGCTTGCTGAGCGTACCGAGGATGCGCAGGGCCGATTGCAGTCGCTTGTGTCGCTTGCCATAGAGCAGGCGGTTTCGGATATTCGCCGCGAGCTTCACGGCGTCGTACGTGATTCGGGTTTAAGTGCCCTCGAAGACCGCGTACGGACTGCGATCGGCGATCTACACGATCGCCTAGTGCAGCCAAGTGATATGGCTGCGACCCAGCTCAACGAACTTAGGGCTAATACAGATCGGCTCAATGACCGGATTGATCAGAATCTGCAGCGGGTTGACGCAATGATGGGCCTGAGTGAGTCGATGCGGGCTGAAGCGCTGCGGCCCCGACATCTTGACCAGGCGATGAGCGAACTTCGTCGCGAGTTTGGACCCCTGGCAAGAAGTAATGAGATCGAATCTGTGTCGGAGCGTTTGCGTACGCTTGGACTCAGCTCCGGTAAGGTGGAGGATCAGGTCACTCGAATTCGTGCTGGTTTTCAAAGCCTCGAGAGCACATTTGCCAAACTCGATGTCCTTTCCTCCCAGGTCGAACAGACAAGGGCTGAGTCGGTCAAGGAGCAGCATATCGTCGAAGCGGTGGCGGTGATTCGCCGTGATGTTGAGCCCTTGGTCAAAGCAGGTGAGCTTTCAAGCATGATGGTTAATACCTTGCTCGAGCGCTTAAACGCTGTGAGTTCATCCAGCGCAAAGCTAGAAGATAGAGCCCAGCGCTTGCAATCCGAAATGCAGATGATGCATAACGAAATGTCGGAGTTGCGCAGCATACTTTCTCGTATCGAGTCGAAGCTCGAGCGATAGTGCTCTGAGTCGCCTAGATTTCGCGTTGTTCTGCTGCTTGGCATGCGTCTTTTCTCGGTTTGTGCGTTGCGTGCATGCTAGAGGCGAAAACGCTGACGGTCGGGTTTAGCGATTCAGAAGATCGCCTCTGGTTGCGCTTGGGTACTGATAGCGACGGAGCCGTGCAGCTTTGGCTTACGCGTAGGGTGCTCCAGCAGTTGCTACCGCAAGTTTGGGAATTGCTCGGCCGCACACTCACGATGCCGCCGAATTTTCTGGGTCAGAAGCATCCGGGACAAGGCCATGAGCTAATCGGTTCCGGGGACGATGCCGAGGGCGTGTTCCGCCCTAGCGAGACAGACCGGCGACGGCAGCTTTGGATTGAGCACGAGCTTGCCATGGAAACAAGTCCGCCCCTTGATGACGAACTTGCACGAGAACGACACCCGGCAGCGATGCAAGCGAATCCCCAGTCGGAAGGCTTGTTAAGCCGGATCCATGTCTCGGCTGATGAGCGATCGGTTCGATTTCAATTCGACGGACCGCAACGCAGTCTTCAGTTCGCAGGCTCTAGGTCTGATGCGCACCGGGTCCTGCGTATGATTTGGCAAGTGCAAAAGAATGCCGCTTGGCATTTGCTTGCACCTTGGGAGCCGGAAGGCTGATCAGTCTAAGTCCAGCCTAGCAGGGCAAATCAGCTGCAGTTATTTAGGTCGCCAGCTACAATTGAATAATTCCTGTGGGAGTTTTTCATGAATAAGCTCTATCCCGACGCCAAAGCAGCGCTTGAAGATATCGCGCAGCACGGGCAAATGATTGCGGTTGGAGGGTTTGGCCTTTGCGGCATTCCGGAGGCACTTATCGCGGCCATTCGAGATCTCGGTGTTCGCGAACTGACGGCGATTTCGAATAATGCTGGGGTCGATGGATTCGGCCTGGGACAATTGCTCGCCACGCGACAAATCCGAAAGATGATTGCGAGCTACGTAGGGGAAAATAAGGAGTTTGAGCGGCAATACCTTGCCGGGGAGCTCGAACTCGAATTCACGCCTCAGGGTACTTTGGCCGAAAAGCTGCGCGCAGGTGGTGCCGGGATTCCTGGTTTTTATACGCGTACAGGCGTAGGCACGCTAGTTGCCGAGGGCAAAGAAATCAAACAGTTTGACGGGCAGGACTATGTGCTCGAGCGATCGCTCGTGCCTGATCTCGCATTGGTCAAGGCTCACACGGCCGATCGTGCCGGAAATCTAATCTTTCGGCGAAC
>JALQWJ010000085.1 GCA_023258775.1 Burkholderiaceae bacterium
CGCCAGGCTGGGCATCGGGTGACAGGCTGTGACGCCAATGTTTATCCTCCGATGAGTGATCAATTGCGAGCACTTGGCATCGACTACGTCGAGGGCTTTTCTGCCGATCAACTCGCCTTTAAGCCAGATTTGTTTGTGATTGGAAATGTGGTCTCGCGTGGTAACCCGCTGATGGAAGCGATCTTGGATGCGCGGCTACCCTATCGATCGGGTCCACAGTGGCTCGGGGAAAATCTGCTAGTTTCAAGACCTGTGCTGGCAATTGCCGGCACGCACGGCAAAACCACAACGACAGCGCTCAGCGCTTACTTGCTTCGCGAGGGTTTAGAACAAGATATTGGTTATTTGATCGGTGGTGTTGCTCACAACTTTGAGTCAAGCGGGCGTTTGGGCTCGCCAAAAGCGCCGTTCGTGATCGAGGCCGACGAATACGACACCGCATTTTTCGATAAACGGTCAAAGTTCGTGCATTATCGACCACAGGTCGCGGTGTTCAATAATTTAGAATTTGACCACGCAGATATATTCCCTGACCTTGCCGCAATAGAAACCCAATTTCATCACCTGGTGAGAATGATGGCCAGCCAAGCTTATCTTGTGCTTCCTGCCAAGGGGCTCGCCGGTGATGCGCTCGAACGCGTCATTGCCCGTGGCTGCTGGTCGCAAATCGAACGCTTTGGTGATCAACAACATGGGCTCTGGGTGTCCGAGTCAAAAGCGATCGAAGGCGGCCAGATCATGCAACTCTCCAACGGCAGCCAAGGTCTTGGCGAGGTAAAGCTTGCATTATCTGGAGCCTACAACCGCAATAATTGTCTGGCTGCGCTCACGGCAGCTCGTTGTTTAGGTTTGCAGCCTGAGCGCGCTATTGAGCATCTTTCAGGATTCGCGGGCGTACGTCGGCGGATGGAATGGCGGGGCAGTGTTCGTGATATTGCGGTTTATGATGACTTTGCCCATCATCCGACGGCGATCAAAGCAAGCCTTGAGGCTGCTTGCGAGCTGGTGCAAGGCCGGGTGATCGCTGTGCTTGAACCAAGGACAAACACCATGAAGCTGGGCACCATGGCGACAAGCCTCTCAGCAAGTCTGCAGGCGGCTGACTTGGTCTTTTGTTACATGGGTGGTTTGACATGGGACGTCGCTGCTGCACTTTCACCGCTAGGGGCTAAGGCGCAGGTTCATCAAGACATTGATGCGCTGATTGCGGCCATCGTGCAGATTGCCGAACCGCAAGACAGGATTGTGGTGATGAGTAATGGCGGTTTTGGCGGTATCCATCAACGCTTACTTGATGCGCTCGCAAAACCTTAAGCCAAGAGCAAGCCATGGCTGAGCGTCTGCACAGCAGTGGGCCATTTGCCCTTTTTGAGGAGGAGGGGCAGATGCGCTGCGGCAAAGTACTCGCCGAAGCATCAGCAAGCCTGCAGATCGAGCAAGAAAGCGGGCGTCGCAGCAAAGTCAAACAAACCCAGCTCTTCATGCGGTTTACGCAGCCGGGTCCCCAAGCATTGCTCGCGCAGTCAAAGGCACTTGCCGCCGAGCTCGATATTGCATTCATTTGGGAAGCATGTGCTGAGGAAGACGCTGCCGACCTCGATTTTCTTGCGCTAGCCTCAGCATACTTTGGCGGCAGCCCCAGTGCGGTTGAGGCTTGCGCAATGTTAATGTGCTTGCAAGATTCGCCTGTTTGGTTCTTGCGACGCGGTCGTGGGCTATTTCGACCGCAGGCTCGTGAGCAGATCGACCGAGCCTTGCAGGCGCTTGAGCGTCGACGCAAACAAGATGAGATGGTCCAGACATGGGCAGGTCAATTGGTGAAGGACCAATGGCCTCAAGACTGGCTTGATCCACAGGGTCTAGCCGGGCTGGTGCGTCCGATGGCGCTCTTAGTCAGACCCGATAAGCAATCGCTCGCATTCAGAGCACTCGATTTGGCCTGTAAAGAGCGTCAGCTTTCAGCAGCGAAGCTGCTTTTGTCTTGCGGACAGTTTGCCTCAGCCTTGCAATTGCATCAGGAAGTGTTTGCGCAAGAGCAGTTTCCAAAAGGGCTCGAAGTGGCCCTGCCCTCGCTCGAACTCGATCGGGCGATTGCTGCCCTCAAATTGCAAATCGATTCGCTCGATCAAGCCGTGGTCGAGGCGTTTTCGATTGACGATTCGAGCACGACCGAGATTGACGATGCATTGTCGTTGCGGATCAGCTTTGCATCGGATGGGAAAACAATCAGTGAGCTTTGTGTCGGCGTGCATATCGCAATACCCGCCCTGCTCTTAACGCCTGAGAGCCGGTGGGATTCGATTGCCAAAGAGCGTATGTCAACTGTGTACGCCCCTGGCCAGAAAATACAAATGCTTCCGGAATCGATCGTGCGCTGCTTTTCGCTTGACGAAGGCAAGCTTTGTCCCGCGCTTTCGCTGTACGTGCGATTCAATGGGCAATGCGAGGTCGTGGGTGAAGAGACCAAACTTGAGCGGGTAAAGATACGCGCCAATTTGCGCCATGATGTGCTCGAAAGCAGTATTGATGAACAAGTAATTGAGGACTGGGAGCGTGCTGTTTGGCCCCAGGCTGTGCTTGCTGAGGATCTGATGCAAGCGCTTGGACAGCTTTGGCGTCTTGCAAAACATTTACAGGCCGATCGTGAAATCGTGCGCGGTAGGCCCGAACCGCGGTTCCGGACCGATTATCACTTTCGTATCCTGGGGGAACGCGTGGCGATCGAGCAGCGTCGGCGCGATGCGCCGCTCGATCGGATCGTGGCGGAAATGATGATCCTGGCAAATTCGCGTTGGGGGCGATGGTTGGCGTTGAACCGATTGCCGGGTATTTTCAGATCCCAATCGATGGGCCGTGCCCGAATGACCACTCATCCGATCGCCCATCAAGGCCTCGGTGTGGGCCAGTATGTTTGGGCTACATCGCCGCTGCGACGCTATGCTGATCTGGTTAACCAACGGCAACTTCTTGCGCTGGCAACCCGTCAACGTCCTCCTTTTCTTCAGGAAAGCGCTGATTTGCATCAGCTGATTGCAGGCTTCGATGCGCGCTATGAAGCTTATAGCGACTATCAGGGCCGGATGGAGCGCTTCTGGTCGATGCGTTGGGTGCAACAGATCCAAAACGAAGATAGCCAGCGCGCAGGACGCTTCCGAGCGATCGCCCTGCGCGAGCAGCGCGCTCGCCTCAGGGAGGCGCCCTTAGTTTTTACGCTTGCTGACATGCCCGAGGGTCACGCGGGGCGGGGCTTGCTGGTGGAGTTCTTGAAAATGGACTGGATTGACTTGACGCTTGAGCTACGCATGCTGACTTGGGATGATGAGGCAAGTGATGCGAGCACTGATTCGGATCATGCACATTCGCCTTCTTGATCCTCTATCAAGAAAGACCCAAGTGATTTGGGTTGCGGTGGCTGTCTCAGCATTCATGCATCTTGGCTTGTTGTTTACCCCCTGGGCGGCCCTTTTTCAAACACAAAGTCCTAAATTGCCCCTCAGCATGGAACTGGTTTTTGTGAATGCGCAAAACGATCTTCCCTTGATCAAGCCCGAGGTACTTGCGCAGGCGCCGATGGCTGCAGGTGGCGACAATGCGATGAGCGCAAGGTATCGGTCGCCTTATCTCGCAAACCGACTCGATAAAGATCAAGCCCAGCACCAAGCCTTGATCGACGAAGCGCCTCAAGCCGAGCAGCGCCAAGGCCAAACCTCAGCGATTGCCAAGTCAATGCAGAGAAGCGAGAAAGCGGGGCTTGATTTGGAGCAGGCACGAGCGCTTGCTCGGATTCAAGCGCAAATTGACCAGCGCATGGAACACCTATCCAATATGCCGCGGCGTCTGGTCTATGGTGTTAATGCAAAGGCCGTATCCTGGGCAGACTGGGCCGATCGCTGGGTAGCCAGGATCGAACGTGTTGGCACCCAGCGTTTTGCGGCGCTGGCCAAGCAATCACGATTCGATCGAGTGTTGGTGAGGGTCGATGTGGATCGAAGTGGTCGCGTTATTAAGCTGGAAATTCATCAGCCCTCACGCTACCCGGAGTTGAATCAGGCAGTACAGGATATTGTTCGTGCAGCCTCGCCCTTTGCAGCCTTTGATGCTGCGATGCGCGCAGAGGGGGATGTGATCAGCATGGTAAGGTGGTGGTATTTCACCCGCGAAGGGTTGCGAACCGACCTTTAGGTAGCGCTTTCCATGAAGCATTTTGCGGTCATCGGTCATCCGGTTTCGCACAGTCGATCGCCGGCAATTCATCAGGCTTTTGCCAGCCAGTTTGGCCACGCTATTCGCTATTCGCGAGTCCATGCGACACCCGAGTGCTTTTCCGATGTGCTTGAGGCCTTTCGCGCAGGTGGTGGCGATGGGGTAAATGTGACCCTGCCCTTTAAGCTCGAAGCGTTTGCAAGGTGTGCACTGGTGAGCGAAAGGGCAAAAGCCGCTGGTGCGGTGAACACCATTGTTTTTCGCGACAGCGAAATCTTTGGCGACAATACCGATGGACTGGGTTTGGTTGATGACTTGAGCCTGCGTCTTGGCGTGCGACTTCGTGGTTCATCAGTGATGATTTTTGGGGCAGGGGGAGCCACACGGGGCGTGCTTTGTCCCCTATTCGAAGCGGGCTGCCGTCATATCAGCGTGGTGAACCGCGATGTGCAAAAAGCCATCGCGCTTTGCGCTGAATTTCAAAACGTACCAGGAAATGCTTCGATTCGTGCCCATCCGTATTCGGACCTTGCAACGCTTGCAAAAAGCCAATGCTTTGATGTGCTTATTAATGCAACCTCAGCTGGTTTGAGTGAAAAAACGCTTGAGGTACCGGAGACGATTTTTGCGAGCAGCAGGCTCGCCTATGACATGGTCTATGCTGCAAAACCAACGGTTTTTATGCAGCAGGCCTTGCAGGCAGGCTGCCCTGAATCGAGCGATGGATTGGGCATGCTCATTGGGCAGGCTGCGCACGCATATGCGATTTGGCACGGGGTCATGCCGAAGACAGCGCAGCTTTACAGGGATTTGCGTGCAGAGATCGATGCGGGCTAAGCGGTCTTTTTCGCTGTCAAGGCTGCTCCTTCATCTTGGATTGACTCTTATTGGCTTATTCGTTTTGCTGCAAAGCTTTTATTTCGTGCAAGTCTTGTGGTTTCGCGTTGCCGATCCTGAGCAAAGTGCTTTCATGGCCGAGCAAGCCAAACAGGTCCAACAAATTAAACATCAGCCGGTGGCTTATCAACAAATTGCCGTGCACTTAAAGCGCGCAGTGATCGCTGCCGAAGACCAGCGCTTTGATAAGCACGATGGGATTGATTGGGATGCGATCGAAAAGGCCTGGATGCAAAACCGCGATAAAGGCCGCGTGGTACGCGGTGGATCAACCATTACTCAGCAGCTTGCGAAAAATCTCTTCTTATCAGGGGAACGCAGCTACTGGCGCAAGGCCCAGGAGGCCTTGATCACGCTAATGATTGAAGCGGTCATGGATAAGCAACGCATCTTGCACTTGTATTTGAATTACGCCGAATGGGGAATTGGCATTTTTGGCGCGCAAGCAGCGGCAAAGCATTACTTCGGCATTTCAGCCTCGCAACTCAATGCCTACCAAGCAGCGCGTCTCGCTGCGATGTTGCCACGGCCTCGCCACTACGACAAACATCGCGATTCGGCTTTTCTCGCCTCACGAACCGAATTTGTGTTGCGCTGGATGGGGCAAATGCAAGTGCCTTGAAACGCTAGTGCCAAGCGATTCTCGATTCGTGCATCAGAATGCTGACTAAGCACTTTCTTGGAGGAAACAACGTGGGGATGATGCAAGATAAAGTTGTTATTGTGACCGGAGCCGGTGGTGGCATAGGGCGTGCGATCGCTTTGGCCATGGCAGCAGAGGGTGCCAAGGTTTTGGTCAACGATATTGGCGCAAGCGTGAGCGGCGAAGGCAATGACCAAGGTCCTGCGGCAGCCGTGGTCTCTGAGATCGCAGCGCTGGGTGGTCAGGCGTTTGCCAATACCGATTCTGTTGCCGATGCAGCAGGTGCCCAGCGCATTGTTGATGCTGCGCTTGCGCGTTTTGGCCGCTTAGACGCGGTGGTCAATAATGCAGGCATATTGCGCGATCGTTTCTTTTTTAAGATGAGTAACGATGATTTTGATGCAGTCGTCAAAGTGCATCTTTATGGCAGTTATTACATGAGTCGTGCTGCGGCTAACCTCTTCAAAGAGCAGCAGTCAGGCGCATTCGTCCACATGACATCAACCTCAGGTCTGATTGGCAATCTGGGTCAGGCCAATTATGCGGCTGCGAAGCTAGCCTTGGTTGCGCTTTCAAAATCAATCGCACTTGACATGGCACGTTATCAGGTTCGATCAAATTGTATAGCGCCATTCGCATGGAGCCGAATGATTGGTTCAATTCCAACCGACACCCCAGAGCAACAGGCCCGGGTTGCCAAGATCCAGCAAATGACACCAGAGAAAATCGCACCGATTGCAGTCTACTTAGCGAGCGAT
>JALQWJ010000086.1 GCA_023258775.1 Burkholderiaceae bacterium
TCAAGTTTGGTTTGATTCCTGAGTTGGTCGGGCGATTACCAGTGATTGCAACCCTCGATGAACTGACTGAAGTAGCGCTCGTTGACATCTTAATCACACCGAAGAATGCCCTGGTCAAACAGTACGCCCGACTTTTTGCCATGGAAAACGTCGAACTTGAGATTCGTCCTGAGGCGCTTCGGGCGATCGCTCGGAAGGCACTCAAGCGAAAAACCGGTGCTCGGGGGCTGCGCTCGATTTTGGAGTCATCACTCCTCGATGTCATGTTTGACCTACCCGGCCAGCAGCATGTCGCCAAGGTGGTGTTGGACGAAAATGCGATCGAAGCCGGGGCAAAACCCCTGCTGATCTACGCCGAAACCGCCAAGGTAGCCGGTTCAAATTAAACTAGGGCTATGACCGAGCCGCAAGTATTCCGAGGGCTAATGAGTCTCTCGGCAGTCGTGCGGCCTTGACCCATGGAGTAAAGCCAAGATGAGCCAAGAAAACCTACAAGGACTTCCTCTTTTGCCATTGCGTGATGTAGTGGTCTTCCCGCATATGGTGATCCCACTTTTTGTCGGTCGACCAAAGTCGATCAAAGCGCTTGAGAGCGCAATGGAGCAGGGCCGCTCGATTATGCTGGTTGCCCAACGTCACGCTTCAAAAGACGATCCAAGCGCCGATGATATCCACCGCCTGGGTTGCGTCTCAAATATTCTTCAAATGCTTAAGCTACCTGATGGTACGGTCAAAGTGTTGGTGGAGGGCGTACAGCGTGCACAAATTGATGCGGTTCACAGCGAAGACCCGCATTTCACCTGTGACTACCAATTGATCGAGATTGCAAGCGGAACTTCGCCTGAGATCGAAGCGCTTAGGCGAGCGATCCTGACCCAGTTTGACCAGTATGTGAAGTTAAACAAGAAAATTCCACCTGAGATTCTGGCCTCGCTCGGCAGCATTGATGAGCCGGGACGAATGGCTGATACCGTCGCAGTCCATCTGCCCGTAAAAATCGAACAAAAACAAGAGATTCTGGAAACCTTCTCGGTGCATGAGCGGCTTGAAAAGTTACTCGCACTGATCGAATCAGAACTCGACATTTTGCAAGTTGAAAAGCGGATTCGCGGCCGCGTTAAACGGCAAATGGAGAAGTCCCAGCGTGAGTATTACCTTAATGAACAGGTTAAGGCCATCCAAAAAGAGCTTGGAGAGGGTGAGGATGGCGCTGACATGGAGGAGATTGACAAGAAAATTAAAGCGGCCCGCATGCCAAAAGAAGCGCTCAAAAAGGCAGAATCTGAGTTCAAGAAACTGCGTTTGATGTCGCCAATGTCAGCCGAGGCTACAGTTGTCAGAAACTATATCGATACACTGACTGGATTGCCTTGGCGCAAAAAGAGCAAGGTCAGTACTGACCTTGAAAAGGCCGAGGAAATTCTCGATCAAGATCACTTCGGTCTTGAAAAGGTTAAAGAGCGCATCCTGGAGTATCTCGCGGTACAGCAGCGTGTTGATAAGGTGAAGGCGCCTATTCTTTGTCTCGTAGGTCCCCCAGGCGTTGGTAAAACCTCGCTGGGTCAGTCGATGGCCAAGGCCACAAATCGAAAGTTTGTGCGGATGGCGCTCGGTGGTGTTCGCGATGAGGCTGAAATCCGAGGGCATCGTCGCACTTATATCGGTTCGATGCCAGGAAAGATCCTGCAAAACCTAACGAAGGTTGCTGTACGAAATCCTTTGTTTTTGCTCGATGAAGTCGACAAACTCGGGATGGATTTTCGCGGCGACCCGGCTAGTGCCTTGCTCGAGGTTCTTGATCCGGAACAAAACAGCACCTTTGTCGATCACTATGTTGAAGTTGAATACGACTTATCCGATGTGATGTTTGTAGCTACCGCGAATACGCTCAATATTCCACCGGCTTTGCTCGACCGTATGGAAGTCATTCGCTTGTCGGGATACACCGAAGACGAAAAAGTTCATATCGCTCAACGTTATTTGTTACCAAAACAAATGAGTAACAACGGGCTGAAGGCCAATGAGCTGAATGTGGCTGAATCTGCGATCCGTGATGTTGTGCGGTACTACACCCGCGAGGCTGGTGTACGTTCACTCGAGCGGGAGATTTCTAAAATTTGTCGAAAGGTTGTCAAGTCGCTTTTGCTCGCGAAAAAGTCGTCTCGTGTTCAAGTGACTAGTAAAAACCTCGACAAGTATTTAGGTGTGCAGCGCTTTACCTTCGGAATCGCCGAAAAGGAAAACCAAATCGGACAGGTTACGGGTTTGGCATGGACTGAGGTTGGTGGCGAGCTGCTCACCGTTGAAGCAGCTGCGGTTCCGGGTAAAGGCAAGGCATTATCGACTGGCAAACTGGGCGATGTCATGCAAGAGTCAGTGAAGGCAGCTATGACGGTCGTACGCAGGCGAGCCGCCAGGCTTGGTATCGCACAGGACTTTCATGAAAAATGGGATCTGCATGTTCATGTCCCCGAGGGTGCGACACCCAAAGATGGTCCAAGCGCTGGCATTGCAATGACGACCGCCATGGTCTCGGTGTTTACAGGTATACCTGTTCGGTCCGATGTGGCAATGACCGGTGAGATTACCTTAAGGGGTGAGGTGCTCGCCATTGGTGGTTTAAAAGAAAAGCTGCTTGCAGCGCATCGCGGTGGTATTAAGACCGTTCTTATTCCTGAAGAGAACGTGAAGGATCTGCAGGAGATTCCCGATAACGTCAAGAACCGACTTGAGATTGTCCCTGTTAAGTGGATTGATCAGGTGCTTGATCTCGCCTTGCAATCAAAGCCAGCGCCTCTGCCCGAGGATTCCGAAGTCGCAGTTAAGGCTGTGGTTGACGCGCCCGCCGTGCTCAAGACTGGAGAGGAAAGCTTGACGACTGAGCGTTTGAAGCACTGATAAGTTTTTCTCATCCTCGGCGTGTTAGAATCAAAGGCTCAAGTAGGGTGCTTAGCTCAGTTGGTAGAGCGGCGCCCTTACAAGGCGTAGGTCGGGGGTTCGAGCCCCTCAGCACCCACCAAGTTGTTCCTGCTTGAGCATATGAAGTTTGAGTTACAATAGATGAATTCGGAGTGGTAGTTCAGTCGGTTAGAATACCGGCCTGTCACGCCGGGGGTCGCGGGTTCGAGTCCCGTCCACTCCGCCAAGACTGAACAAGCGATGCGCAGAATTAAAAGCGGTCGCGCAAATAAGGGCGAACGAAAGTTCGCCTTTTTTGTTGGAGCGCAACATGGGCCTTTTTGATTGGATCCGGGATCACAAGCGATTGATGCTTGGTGCGCTTATCGTTCTCATTTTCCCATCGTTCGTGTTTTGGGGGATATCCGGCTACGATCAGTTTATGGGTGACGGTACCCACGTGGCCGAAGTGCATGGCCGACCGATAGCACGCGATCGTTTTGAATCTGCACATCGCGAGCAGCTCGATCAAATGCGTCGTATGGCCTCGATGACCGGGCAGCAGATCGATGCTGCTGCGCTTGATAATCCTGCGCTTCGGCAAGAAGTGCTTGATCGTCTCATCCAGGATGCGCTCTTGCAAGGTCAGGTTATTGATCGAAAGATTTACGTTGGCGATCTTCGTCTGCGCGAAGAAATCGGCAGCATTCCCAATCTTCGCAAAGCCGATGGTTCATTTAATTTAGAACAATATAAAACCTTGCTCGCAGCACAGGGCAAGTCCGAGTTTCAATTCGAACAAGGCCTTCGGCAAGAACTTGCGTTAAGAACCTTGCCAGAGGCACTCGGTGGCAGTGGTTTTCTTCCAACATCGGTGCTCGAGTCAATCGTTGCAGCACAACTTGAAAAACGCGAGATAAGGCACCGCCTTTTCAGCACGAAACAGTTCAAGGATCAGGTCAAGCCGACGCAAGAGCAACTCGAGGCGTTCTTTCAGAAGGAAGCAAAGCGATTTGAACTTCCGGCCGTTGCCGATATTGAAATCCTGACGCTCCGTGCAAAAGACTTGGTTGCCAGTGAATCCGCCGACGCTGACGCGGTCAAGACCTTTTACGAGCAAAATCCGCAACGTTTTGGTGAACCTGAGCAGCGCCGCGCCAGCCATATTTTGCTTGAACTCTCTGCATCGGCCAATGAAGCAGCCAAAGCCCAAGCGCTCGAAAAGGCAAAATCCATCCTCGAATCAATTCGAGAGGGTAGGGACTTTGCCGCACTTGCAAAGCAGTGGTCAAAAGATTCAGGCTCGGCAGTACAAGGTGGTGATCTTGGCTTTTTCAGTCGTGACGCGATGGTCAAACCCTTTGCCGATGCAGTGTTTGCGATGAAAGTTGGCGCGGTGTCTGATCCTGTTCTCAGTGAGTTTGGTGTTCACGTGATCAAACTTACCGATATAAGACCTGCCAAGCTTAAGCCCTTCGAGCAGGTTCGTGGCGACATCGAGCAACAAATGAAGCAGGAAAAGGCGCAGAAGCGGTTCGCCGAATTGGCCGAAAGCTTCAGCAATACAATTTATGAGCAAAGTGATAGCCTCCAGCCGGCTGCAGCTAAGATCAATCAGCAGACGCTTACCCTTGAGGGCGTCCAGGCTGATGGTCGTTCTTTTTCTCCGAACTCGAAATCCTTTGAAAAGGCCGCAATTGATCCACGAGTCTTGCGAGCGGTCTTTTCTGACGAATCGATTCGCTCTCGCAGGAACACAGACGCTATAGAAATTGCTCCAGGGGTGTTGGTCTCTGCTCGTTTAAGTCAGTACCAAGCGCCAAGCAAGCCAACGCTTGATGCGGTTCGCGAATCAGTGACTCAGGCATGGGTATTACAGGCTGCCGTGGAAAAAGCCAAGGCAGAAGGAGAAAAACTGATTGATACGCTTGGCAAAGAGCTTGGTCAGGCCGACCTTAGCGCAATCAAACCCGGACAACGCCTCAAACATGCTGCGCTTGACGTACTGATGCAATCGTTTTCTGAGCCAGTTACCATCACGCGAGGTCAATCCTTGTCACTGGATCAGCAAAGCGTTCAGGCTGCATTTAAACTCGGCATGCAAGGTAAACAGCGTGTGAGTGGTCTTGTCGTTGGTGATCAGGGTTTTCGCGTCGTGTTTCTCAGCGCGGTAATTCCCGCTCCCGATGAACAACTGAAATCCTCAGTACCTATGGTCCGTGAGCAGCTTGCCTCGCTTGAAGGGCGTTTGTTATCGGAGCAATATCTGAAGTACCTTCGGGCGCAGGCCGATGTAAAAACATTTCCTAATCGGATGACAGGTACTCCCGCGAAGCCCTGATTCCTAGGTGATATTTCGGGGTAGGCATTGATGGTTTAATCGCTGCCACTTGGAAGCTCATTGCTTACGCTGCGCACAAGCGAGCGCGCAAGGGTCTCAAGCGTTGCATGATCAAGACTATCGAGCGCAATGGGCTGTTTATTAGTACGATAATTTTTTGCGATCGATCGATCGTAAAGAGGATCGTAATATTTTTCGAGAAGATGACAGACAAAAGCCTCCATACGGCCATCACTCAGGCATTGCAAGAGTAGGCTGAAGGTCTCATTGGCCATGAAGGGTTTAAGCCTGAAAAGCTGCTTCTCCAGCGCTTGCGGTTGATCGATCCAGTGCTGATAATGCTTCAAAAGATACTGGGTTCTAAGATCAGCCGCGAGTTCGAGGTGGTGATGAGTAGCGCCACGCATTTTTTCGATCAGTGCCTCTGGGATTTGAATTTGCCCGATTTTGCGACTTTCTGACTCCAGCCATACCGGCTTTTCCATATTGCATTGACCAAGGCTGAACCATAGTTTGGTTTCGAACAGGCGCTGGCTGGGTTGACTAAGCTTGGGCTGCGCGCCGAGCAGGGAACCGCGATGGCCTGCCAGCGCCTCAAGATCGATCACTTGCTCACCCTGTGCTTTAAGTTGATGGAGCAATTCAGTTTTGCCGCTTCCCGTTCTTCCAGCAATGATTCGGAAAAAAAGCTGGTTGATACGTTGAGCGCTATCTTCCATCACCCAGCGACGAAAGGCTTTGTAGCCACCATCCAAGACATCACATCGAAAACCGATGCGCGCCAGAACCGTTGATAAAGAACCTGATCGATTGCCACCCCGCCAGCAATAAATCAGTAATCTGGCGTGCTTGTCGATGCCTCGTGCATATCGGTCGATAAGGCTTGCAATATTCCTCGCTACCAAGATGGCGCCTTCTCGTTTCGCCTTGAATGAGCCTTCACGCTGATACATCGTGCCGATCAACTCACGCTGAAGATCGTCTAAAACTGGCCAGTTCACTGCGCCTGGCACATGGTCAAGCTGAAATTCTGAGGGGCTTCGTACATCAATGATGTGATCGTAAGACCAGCAATGAGGTGGTTCACCGGACCAAGTTTTATCGAAACACTGGCTAGGGCTTACTGAAAGCGCTTGTTTCATGCTTTGAGCATATCTCCATATGGCTATTACGGAGCTATTACAATAGATCCATGATTGTATTTAACTTGCATTGCGCT
>JALQWJ010000087.1 GCA_023258775.1 Burkholderiaceae bacterium
TTGCTGCGAGATTCATAGCGAATCTGCAGGCGTTTGCGCTCCAATAGCGCTTTCCCAATCTGTTGAAAGGCACGAAGTTGACTCGTTCGTTTGCCATGGGCGATTAAGCGCAGACGCTTGCGAAGTTCGTCGCGCGGTGTCTGGCTGCCACCAAGCGTGGTTTCCACGCGATCGATCAGCGGATTCAAATGTGGGCCGATGAAACCGGCTTGATCGAGCTGTAATAGCATGCTGTGCATTGTGATTAGGGCGAGCGCCTCTTGCTGGTTGAACCACAAGCCAGGGAGCTCAAATCGCGGTCCTACCGAGCCTTGGGGTTCAAGCTGATAGGCGCGTTCAAAGGCTTTGTAGACAATCGGCGCATGGAATCGATCGCGCAGGATTTCAAGATCGCGCTTAAAGGTCGCACGGGAAATCTCAAGTTCACGCAAGAAACTTGCAATCGGCACCTTGCCCCGAACCTGTAACATATCCCTAATTCGGTAAAGTCGATCGAGTTGGTTCATGTCAAGACCGTGGTGAAGATGACGCATTATTGCCTGAACAATCCAGACTTGGTCTCGATCGATGAAAGTCCCAAATCAAGGCTTTTTGCTTGTACAACAACGTGGAGTTCGTGATGAATCGTCGCAATGCGCTTCAGGTCATTTCAGCCGCAGTAGCTGCTGCAAGCCTGCCAGTTTCGGTGTGGGGGCAAAGCTACCCAAGCAAGAGTATCCGCCTTGTCGTTCCATTTCCTGCAGGATCTACTACCGATATGGTGGCTAGAACTTATAGCGTACAGGTGTCACAGGCGCTTGGCCAACCCATTGTGGTTGAAAACAAAGCCGGTGCTGACGGCTTGATCGCAGGCCAGGAGGTAAGCCGGGCAAGCGGCGATGGATACACCTTGTTTTTGGCCACCAACAGTCCGATGGCGGCGGGCCCTGCGATGAAGAAAAATCCGCCTTACGATCCCTTGAAGGATTTTTCTCCGATCGCTGATTTGGGGCGTTATACCTTTTTTATGGTAGTTCACCCTAGCGTTCCAGCGAACAGCTTGGCTGACTTGGTCAAACTCGCCAAAGAATCACCTGGTAAGTTGAGCTACGCAACCGGCAATACAACCGGTATTTTGGGCGTGGCACAGTTCTGTTCGCTTGCAGGCATCCAGATGACCCATGTGCCCTATAAAGGCGAACCCCAGGCGATGCTCGATTTACTTGCAGGGCGCGTGCAAGCAATGATGGTCTCCTCCGGCACATCGATCGCTCACTTGCGAGAGGGTAAGATTCGCGCACTTGCCGTAGCGACGGCGAGCAGAAGCCCGCTCCTGCCAAACGTGCCGACTATGGTCGAGGTAGGCGTGGCTAAGTTCACGATTACGTCCTGGGCCGCAGTTTACGGTCCCCCCAATATGCCCAAAGCAATTGTTGAGCGGCTTAACAAAGAGTTTATGGCAGCAGCGCAGCGCCCTGAGGTGAAGGCGGCAATGGAAAAGATCGCTTTTATCCAAACTGGTTCCACGCCAGAAGGGCTTGCGGCACATACGAAGGAGCAATACGACTCGTACCGCGCTGCGCTACGTGCTGCCGGCATTGAGCCGGAGTGATTTACCGACCTTGATCAGGTAAGGAGTTTCAAGCGATGCAAATCAGGCAGTTGCGGGAGAATCAGGCTAGCGCCTTGCAAGACAAAGCTGGCGCAACGCGGAATGATCAACAAAGCCAATCGCTAGGGCTTGCAATTGTTACAGGCGCAGGATCAGGCATCGGAGCTGCGATTGCATTGCAACTTGCACAGGACGGCTACGCGCTTGGCATCATTGATTTGCGCGAGGCTGCTGCCAAGGAGGTGGCGGCGGTAATCCAGGGCCGAGGAGGACTTGCAAGCGCTAGTGCTGCCGATGTTAGTAATTCTATTGAGCTAGGCCAAGCGATCGATGCATGCGTTCGTAGCATGGGACCGCTTGAGGTCATGGTCAATAACGCAGGGGTACTCGATGGCTACTTTGATGTGCATGACATGGACGAAACGATCTGGCGACGTGTGATCGATGTCAATTTAACCAGCGTTTTTATCGGTTCGAAAAAGGCTCTCGAGCACATGTTGCCGCAAAGTCGCGGTGCAATTATCAACATGGCCTCGGTCGCCGGCCTAAACGGAACAGGAGGTGGCGCTGCTTATATTGCTGCAAAGCACGGTGTTGTAGGTATTACAAGGCAGATGGCCGTTCGCTACGGCGCCATGGGTATAAGGGTAAACAGTGTTTGTCCGGGGGCCATACCAACGGCTCTGCGTGAACACTCGCAAGCGATTCTAGGGCCTGATGTCCCTGATATGAGCCAACGTGGCGTTGCGGTTAACGACGATCAGGTTCGCGCATTGGTGCCCATGGGTAAGCGGGGCGATGTGTCAGATATCGCACAAGCGGTCTCTTTTCTAGCTTCCCCAGCTGCTAGCTATATTCAGGGGCATGCCTTAGTGGTTGACGGTGGCTGGCGCGCAAAGTGACAGTAGCCAGCGCGCATGAAGCGCGACGGTCTTTCAAAACTACATACAGCACATGTTGTGACTTCGTCCTGTGACACGCTTGTGGTTGGCGCTGGACCGGCAGGGTCAAGTTGTGCACACTGGTTGGCACGTCATGGTCGCGAGGTCTTGCTTGTTGATCAGCACTGCTTTCCTCGTCACAAGATTTGTGGCGATGCGCTGATTCCCGATGCACTTGAGGTCTTAGAACGCTTAGGTTTACTGAGCGATGTGATGGCGCATTCGCAAGCCACAGACCATGTGCGTTGTGTTGCCCCAAGTAAGCATTGGGTTGATTTAAGTGCGCCTATGGCGGTGATTTCGCGTTTTGTACTCGATGAGATTCTCCTTAAGGCTGCCGTGAAACAGGGCGTTAGGTTTCAGCCCGGTTTGTGTCTTGAGGCGGTTTCGCGAGACCCTAATCGAGCAAACGCTGTGAATGGTGCTTGGTTTCGCAAAGCTGGCGAGCGTGTTTTTATCCCAGCCAGACAACTTGTACTGGCAACGGGCGCATCGTCGTCGGCACTCGAGGCAGCAGGCGTTACTTATCGGCGCGCACCGAGCGCTATGGCTATGAGAGCGATTATCAGACACCCTGGTTTGCGAAAGGAAGTGGAGGGTTTGCAGATTTTTTGGCATCGGGCGATCAGGCCTGGCTATGCCTGGCTGTTCCCGATGCAAGACCATACGTATAACCTCGGTGTTGGGGTATTTGATGTCGATAAAGACTGGCCTAACCAGAAAGTAAATCTACGCAACATTTTTAATCGTTTACTTGAAGTCAACCCGCTTGTTGCCCGACTGCTGCGGGAAGGTGAGACGATTGGGCAGCTCAAGGGCGCGCCATTACGAAGTGGCCTGTCAGGTGCCCCGCCGGCCCAGGATGGTTTATTAATTTGTGGCGAGGCGGTAGGTAGTACCTATGGTCTAAGCGGTGAAGGTATCGGGAAAGCCATGGAAACAGGGCTGATGGCTGCTACGAGTTTGCTGACATCGCATGCATATCAAGGCCTTGAAGCGATGCGCCCCGGCCCCATTTATGAAGCTGCGCTTGACGCTCTACGAATGCGTTATGCCCAGTATGAGAAGGCAAATCGCATCAATCGTCAGCCTTGGTTTGCCGAGTTACTGATTCGGCTGGCATCGCGGAGTGCGCACTTGCGCTTTCAAGCTTCGGAAGTGCTTAATGAGCGACGCTCGCCTGAAGACTTAGTCACAATTGGCGGGATACTAGGTATGTTATGGAAAAGATCATGATGGAGTCAGTCAAGTGATTGAATTAAGTGAATCAATGTTTGATGATGAAGTCCTTGAGGTCTCCAAGCAACAAGTGGTGTTGGTGGACTTTTGGGCGCCGTGGTGTGGTCCGTGCCGCATGCTCGGGCCGATTCTTGAAAAGCTCAGTCAAGACTATGAGGGTAGGGTTCGCATGGTCAAGGTTAATGCAGATAATGCACCTCAACTCTCCAAGCGTTATCAAATTCGCAGCATACCGATGGTCATGCTCTTTAAGAATGGTCAAACAGTTGACCAGTTCATGGGAGTGAGGCAGGAGTCGGAAATCAGACGCTTTATCGATGGTCATTTACCTCGGGTTGAGGATAAGGACCTAGCCCAAGCAAGAAGACTTTCAAGCGAGGGAAAGCTTGTTGAGGCCAGCCAATCTTATAAGACCGTCATTGCACTGAATCCTGGTCAAGAGTCAGCAAGGCTGGAGTTAATTCAAATTTTATTGCAGTTGTCGTTATGGGACGACGCTGCCCAATGTTTTGAGGTCTTACGATCGAAAAAGCTTAATGATCCGAAAATTGCAGCGATTGAAGTTTTGATTGACGCTGCGCAATCCCTGGCAGCGACCTCATCAAAGTCCAATCAAACGACTGAGAGTTTGATTGATTCTAGCGCGAATCCCCAGCAATGTTTGCAAGCTGCCCAACTTGCCATGCTTTCGGGTCGCTGGACTCAAGCCATGGATCTGTTCTTGGATTTGTTGGCGCGCGACCGGCGATTTGCTGGAGATCTTGTACGTCAATCGATGCTCGCAATCTTTCAGCTTTGTCCCGATTCGCAGGTGGTTAGTCAGTACCGTCGTAAATTAGGACCGCTATTGAACTGATGTGCTAAGTCATCCCACCATTAACGAGCGGGACGCATGATCACCACGCTAAATCTTTGACTACCACCATCGCCAAAGCCTCGCTGCTAGCGTCTGGTCGCTTATGGTGCAGGTTTGGCCGCCTGCGTCGAGGACGCATCGCCTTGTTTGGGTTCGGAATCTGGCGGATCTTTTTCGAGTGTGCCGGTTAAGATTACTGACTCTTCAGCGGGCTTGGCGGGAAGCTGCGCCTTGCGTCTTGCCATGCAATGCGCACAAATAAAGCGCCGAACTCCACCCCGGGTCATTACCCATTTACCCTGGGATTCATCTCGGTCGACGCGACAACTCGAGCAAAAACGTTGCTTGGGACTTTGCTGCATTTCAAAATTTCCGCCGTCCACGGCGGTCCTGACTTCTTGTTATGAGGAAGAAGTATGCCTGAATCAAGGATTACGCCCTTTCGAAACTGGAGCAAGCCGCCAAGTCATTGATCAAGGGGATGACCGAATGGGGAAATCCTCAATCGTTTATACGAGGAAGGGTGAATGTTAGTTTTGACTTTCATCAGGCCTCCTCGATAATGTTGATATGTTGCAAGCCAGATAATGCCATCATTAGGTATTTACGCAGTCGATTTGAGGCAATCCCGATCACGACAATGATTTTCCCTCTTGAATGTTTGACTTCCGCCATTAGGTAGAGCTTATGTCTAGCAACTCGAAATCTAGGATTCGCCATTACGAGGCGGCTATTGAGTCTTACGAGCAAATGATCGACTCATACCGTGAAGCAATCGAGCACTTGCAAAAAGAAGACAGCGCAAAGGCTCATTTAGCGTCGTATCAGGCAAAAAAGCATCGCCAGGAGGCCGATCGAGAGCTCTCACAGGCAGAGCATGTTGAAACGCCCCCGCCACTGAAAGCACGTCTCGCAGAAGAGGACGAAAAGCAGACCAAAATGGCGTTCGGCAAGCTCACCGTTTTTACCGTAGTGGTCATCGGTGCTGTGCTTGTTGCAATTTTCGCTGGCACGACCGGTGATTTGAGTAAGACTTGGAAAACAGACTCGGCTGGGGATTTTGCAAAATCGGTGCAATACCCAAGGCAATAGAGCGCTTGGTGCGAATCGTCGCTTGGTGCGAATTGTTGCTTGGTGCAAATGTTCCTTGGCGCAAATTGTTGCTCTGGGTGTTTAGTAAGCTTTTGTATCGGTATAGGTGCTTATCAATGCTGAGATCTGGTGCTCACAGACTGATTTTTGCCCGTCGAATCACTATTGCCCATTTTTCAATCTCAGCTTTGTTGTAGTCTTTAAAAGCATCGGGAGGGCTTCCTACAGGGTCTGCACCCGACCCGATTAGCTTTTGTCGAACATCGGGGTGACTTAGTGCTTTGGCTGATTCTTGGTAAATTTTTTGCACAATATCAAGTGGCGTTTTCGCTGGTGCGTACAGTCCGCTCCACGATGAAACCTCAAAGTCAGCCATGCCAGCCTCGGCAAAAGTTGGAACGTTTGGAAGCGCCGGCACCCGCTTGGCAGACGCAACAGCAATCGCTTTAAGCTTACCTGATTGAATATGAGGTACCGCTGAGAGGGCGGTCATAAATGCCATATGGATTTGACCCGCGATCACATCGGTCATCGCGGGGGCAGCGCCTTTATAGGGTACGTGGACTAAATCGATGTCAGCCCGATACTGGAGTAGTTCACCCGCAAGATGTGGTGAGCCCCCAGCACCCGATGAACCAAAGCTCAAGCTTCCGGGTTTACTTTTTGCGAGCGCTATTAAATCTTTAAGTGATTGAGCTGAAAGATTCGGGTTAACAGCAAGAATACTCGG
>JALQWJ010000088.1 GCA_023258775.1 Burkholderiaceae bacterium
GGCAAGCCAGTCTTGCAAGACCGTCATGCTCAAGCCACCCCAAAGCGGTCCCCAAACGCTTTGAAGACCTCCTAGCAACACCATGACCAAGATATCGACTGAGCGACTGATCGATAAAAGATCTGGTGCGATACTTCCCTTGGAGAACGCAAATAATGCACCGGCAAGTCCAGCAAGCCAGGCAGCACTAACAAAGGCAAACCATTGCAGCGGTGCTTTGGCAATTCCTTGAGCTTGTAGCCTAAGCGGTGCGTCACGGGCAGCGCGCAAAGCCAGAGCCCAATAACTTTGATGAATTCGCCTTATTAAATAGAACGAAAAAACAAGTAAGCACAGAACCAGCAGCGCAAAGATCCGGCGTTCTGCGAAAGCACCTTCGGGCCAGATACCGACCAAACCATTGCTACCACCTGCAAACTCATCCCATTGATAAACAATTGACCACAATATTTGCGCAAAGGCCAGCGTAAGCATGGCGAGATAAACGCCGCTCAGTCGAATACAGGCACTCGCAAAAAGCATCGCAACAGCTGCTGCAATCCAGGGTGCAATCAAAACACTGGCCAAAAACCCCCAGTTGAACTTCAGACTCAATAAAGCTGCAGCATAGGCGCCAGTACCGAAGTAAGCGGCGTGACCGAAGGAGTGCAAACCGGCAGCCGACATCATCCAGTGCAAGGACGCGGCAAGCATGACCATCAACATCATGTCAATCCCGAGTACAGTGCCATAGTCCTTGGGACCCGATAGGTAAATTGCGATGGCCGCAAGCGCAATGACCAAAACGATCATCCCCATTTGCAATCGGCCAAGCGGCAAAGGCGCTGTTTCTGGTCGATGGACGCTACGCGCAACGCTCAAAGCCTTACCCATCAGACCCCAGGGCCGAATCATCAGCACCACCGCCATGATGATAAATTCAACAACGAGCGTGAGCTTTGGCATTGCGATTTGCATGCCAAAAAAGCTAACCGTACCTGCCCAGGCACAGAGCGCTTTGGTAATGCCAATACAAAGCGAGGCTAGAAATGCGCCAGGGATTGAGCCAAGTCCACCGACCACGACAACCACAAAAGCATCGCCGACAACCTGCAAATCCAAGGCCAAATTGGCGGGCTCTCGTGGCATTTGCAAGGCACCTGCAAACGCTGCAAGCGCCGAACCCAAGGCAAACACCGAGGCCATCAGACGGGGTTGGTTCACACCGAGCAAGGCGCACATCTCACGATCTTCACTTGCCGCGCGCACACAAAGTCCCCACGAACTGCGCTTGAGTAAAAACCATAATAAAAAAAGAACGATTGGCCCAATCGCAATCAGGAGCAAATCGTAAACCGGGAAACGGCGATCAACAATGCTGATATGGCCTGCAAGACCCGGTGCTCTCGGTCCAAGCAAATCTTCCGCCCCAAAGATCGCGAGAGCCGCATCACGAATTATCAGGACCAGCGCAAAGCTTGCGAGCAATTGCATGAGTTCGGGCTCGGCGTAAAGACGACGCAAAATGCCGCGTTCAATCACATAGCCAAGGGCTGCAACGATGAGGCCACTCAACAACACAGCCATCCAAAAGGCTAAGCCTTCATGCGAGGGAAAGATTGTTCCAAAGTACCCGGCCGTTGTACAGGCCGCATAAAGGCCCAGCATATAGAACGATCCATGCGCGAAATTGACGATCCTGCTTACGCCAAAAATTAGCGATAAGCCCGAGGCCATTAAGAACAGCGTCGATGCACTGGCAAGCCCATTGAGTATCTGGATGAGAAGACTTTCCATACTTTGTAACGCGCTAAGCAGGCAAGACAAGGGGTTGCCCAGCCGCTGCGGCACATCTGCGATTCACAGGCTACCTGGGATATCGCTTGCACTCAAACTAGGGCTTGGGACGCAGTTGCCGAACCTGTTCGTCGCTAGGGAGATGTTTGGCGCCATCAGCGTAGCGAATCTGCTGCATCACGCCTTTGCCAGCCTGCACGCCGATCCGCCCAACATAAGCACCCATGGTGCTTTGGTGGTCGATCGCCCGAAAACGAGCGGGGCCAAAGGGCGTATCAAACTCCAAGCCCTGAAAGGCTGCGACAAGCTTCTCGGTGTCAACACTTCCTGCGGCCTTGAACCCCGCTGCAAGGGCTTTGATGGTGCTATAGCCTACGACGGAACCAAGTCTCGGGTAATCTTTATAACGATTCTGGTAGGCCTCCAGAAATCGCTTATGCGCCGGCGACTCAATCGCATACCAGGGGTAGCCAGTCACGATCCATCCTTGTGGCGCTTCAGCTTTCAGGGGATCGAGATACTCTGGCTCGCCAGTCAAAAGACTAACCACCGCTGCTTTCTCGAACAAGCCACGGTTATTGCCTTCACGGACAAACTTTGCCAGGTCTGCGCCAAAGAGCACATTAAAGATCGCATCGGGCTTTGACTCGGCCAAGGCCTGTACCACCGGCCCAGCATCTAATTTGCCAAGCGGGCTTGCCTGCTCGGCTACGAACTCCACATCGGGTTGTAATGCTTTTAGTCTTGCTTTAAAGCTCGCCACAGCCGACTGTCCGTACTCATAGTTAGGGTAGACCAAGGCCCAACGCCGACGTTTGAGTGCAACTGCCTCAGCAATGAGCATGTCGACTTGCATATACGTTGAAGGACGAAGTCGAAATGTATAACGATGGCCTTGCTGCCAGACAATCTTGTCTGTCAACGGCTCTGAGGCAAGAAAGAAAACTTTTCGCTGACGAGCCAAATCAGACACAGCAAGTCCGACATGCGATAAAAAAGTACCCGCCAAGACATCAACCTTTTCGGCACTTAAGAGCTCTTCGGCGGCGCGGACCGCATCAGCTGGCGAGGCATTATCGTCACGATAAATGACCTGTATTTTTCGGCCCAGCACCCCACCTGAAGCGTTGACTTCGTCAAGTGCTAAGTCGATTCCTTTACGATAAGGTTCAAGGAATGCAGCCTGAGCCTTATAGCTGTTGATTTCACCGATTCGGATTGGCCCGGCCGTTGATTGTGCTTGTACTGAGCATGCAAGTAGGCTAAGGCTTATGATCGAGATGATCGACGCAAAGATGTTCACGGTTGTGCTCTCAAAAAAGATACCAGTTCAGACCCGATTATCGCCGCAGATGCAGACAATGCGTGAAATAAGCCTGATTGAAGGGCCAAAGCCGGGTGATGTCGAGGCGACAAGAACGGAAAAGCCTGCGCCGCGGCTAATCGCCCATCTCGACATGGATGCTTTTTTCGCATCGGTTGAACTGCTGCGCTTTCCACAATTGCAAGGGCTTGCGCTGGTTGTCGGCGGTCGCTCCAAAACCATCATGCAGCAGATGCAACAATTACAAGCACAATATGGCGCGCTCGAGTCTATTGCAGTGGCGCAAATGCCCAGACTGCGCCAGTATCAGGGCCGTGGCGTCATAACCACCGCAAGTTACGCTGCGAGGGCATTTGGTATTGGCTCCGGCATGGGCCTTATGAAAGCAGCAACGCGTTGCCCTGATGCAATCCTGCTTGCAGCTGACTTTGAACGTTATCGGGAGTATTCGAGACGATTTAAAGCGGTCATTCGCGACCAAGGCTTGTCGTTAGAGGACCGAGGCATTGATGAGGTTTATATCGATCTAAGTCATTGTGCGAGCCTCGAGCAGGCGCAAGCCTTATCGCGCCAGCTTCAATCAAGCATTTTCGAGGCGACCCGTCTAAGCTGTTCAATTGGTCTTGCACCGAACAAACTGCTGGCAAAAATCGCAAGCGATTTACGAAAACCAAAAGGGCTAAGCATCCTCACACACGCATCGATCGAAGAACAACTTTGGCCGCTTCCGGTCTCGCGCCTGCATGGCGTTGGCCCGCGAACAGCGACAAAGCTTTTGGCGCTCGGTATCAACACCATCGCTGAGCTCGCTGCAAGCAGACTCGACGATTTGCAAAGGCACTTTGGCTCAAGCCACAGCCGTTGGCTTATCGATGCAAGCTGGGGTATCGATGAAAGGCCTTTAGTACTCTCAAGCGAACCCCTGTCGATAAGCAGGGAAACAACGCTCGAGCGCGATATGCACCCCAAACAGGATCGACGCGAGCTCGGAGGGATCTTTACACAGCTCTGTCATCAGCTTGCCACCGATTTACAACATAAAGAACGCTTGTGTCGAGTTATAAGCGTGAAAATTCGTAACGATCAATTCAAGACGAGCACACGCGATGTTAGCTTTACGCAAGCAACTAACGACCCTGCACAGCTTCGACACTGGGCAAGTCAGTGCTTAAAGCGCTTTCCCTTTGATCGTCGAATAAGACTTCTCGGCGTAAAGGCTGCCGGCCTTACTTCGAAGCAGCTAGTGACTGCCAGTCCTGTTGGACCGAAATCAGACCCGCATTGCGAAGGCATGTATTCAGAAAGTCTGGTAGCAAATGGCCTTGAGCAATCTCAGCCATCCGCGCCAGTTCAGCATCCACTTTGGCCTGAGCTTGAGCCAGAACCGACGACACCTGAAGTCTAGGAATAACCGTCACACCGTCAGCATCGCCGACCACCAGATCACCAGGCTCAATCGCAACACCGCCTGCAGAAATTGGGTTGTTGATTCGCCCAGCCACGGATTTTGTTGGGCCATTAGGGTTGAATCCCGCTGCAAAAATTGGGAAATCAGCAAGAGCGCACTCGGCAACATCACGAACCGCGCCATCAATGACAAAGCCAGCAATGCCCGCCGCTTTAGCGTGAGCCGCCATCAAGCCACCCGTTAAGGCACAAGTTAAATCGCCCTTACCATCGACCACGATCACATCGCCAGGACGGGCAAGCATCAAAGCGGCGTGAATCATTAAGTTATCGCCCGGTCTTACCTCGACGGTGAACGCAGGACCTGCGACTTGCATCGCAGGATTAAGTGCCTTAATGCGGCCTGATAAACCGCCCCGACGACCAGCAACATCAGCAAGAATCGCGGCTGGGAACTGTCGCGATTTCTCGACCCATTCGGGTGAAACTCGCTCAATATCAACGTTGACTGTCACAGGCACGCTCCTTGATTGATATCGATATAGTTATATTAAATTAGCTTCCAAAAACCGTACGATTGTTTTTTACCGCAATAGCCTGAAAGTAAGGGCGAAACTGGTCTTCGCTCACCGCCATGGCGTTTAGCAATTGGCCAAACATCGCCTGCTCCTGCGGTGCAGCCACACCGTCTGCCAGCAAGGAATCGCAAGCATTCACCAATAAACACAGGCGCTGTGCCTCATTTAATACGCCTGGTGCTGCTTGCAAGAACTGATCAAAACTAACGGCCCTAAAGTATTTGACTGCGGTTTCAAGCAAGCTGCGGTCGCCCCCAACAACACTTTGCAGCTGGCCAATCTCTTCTTCCTCGATCTGTCCGTCTGAGGCCATCATATAAAGTAGCCCCACCGCTAAGGCCATACGCGGATTTAGCTTTGGTGGCTCGCTCTTGAACATATCAAACAATCCCATGCTCGACTCCTTAAAAATTTGAGTGTTAGAAGTAGGTCCTTATTGCAGCGCACACATTGTATTGATCATCGATGACCCAAAAAAGACGCCACTTATCAAAGGTGGTGCACGGATGAGAAATCCCAAAACCAATGAGGTCTCCGACCCGTAAATCGTCCTCTTCATTGACCTGCAAGTAGCCGTGCTGGTCGTTCATCCCCAGAAGCTTCCAGTGCGACGGGGCAGGCTCGAGCAGTCCAGATGGGGCGCTTACGCTGTGCACTGTCGTTGAAGGCGTGGCGCTATGCAGATCAACTCGGCAGCTTAGCACCGGGCATGGCAGACCACCATCAAAGCCCGCATCACGTCGCCCCATGGTTACCAAAACCAATCCGGGCTCAGGCCTTGACTGTACACATGCCCATACTTCCATCGCGGGCATGAGACCACTTCGCTTGGCACCCTTGAGCCATCCGCGGTGCCCAGGCAACTCGCAACAAGACAAAGCTAAACCCTCCCTGATGGTGCGACTAAGCCCTCTTGCTTCCATCGCCAGCTGCAAGCGTCGATAAGTACCGTCGTCATGGGTGATATAACAACCGGATCGTAATACGATACGCATCGATCTAGATAGCTTTAAACGCTTTCTTGTCTCGGTCAAGGCGCTGGCCACCAGATCAAAGACCGACGAGCCTCCGGCTGAAACGATAATTTCGTCTGCCTCCCAAGCTTGGTGCTCTTCAATCGCACTGATGAGCTCAGCGAGCGATTGCATCCATCCATTAACCATGGCTTGGTCTTGTTCGCTATGGCCAGTGGCTGCAAGCCCCTCATAGGCTTCAACACCACACAAGCGAAATTCGGGACGGCGTCTGACCTCGAGCGCTAAGGCCAAGGCATCGTCAACGCTTCGGCAGCCGGTTCGCCCGCCCGCTCGACCCAATTCCACCAAGACATCGAAGGCGGGCGATGTGG
>JALQWJ010000089.1:0-6110 GCA_023258775.1 Burkholderiaceae bacterium
CGATTAACGCGGGTTGACACTGAAAACCTTCCATTACTGCGACATCCATTACGTGTCCTTGTTTCAGTGCGAACCGGTAGGCCGCGACATCCGGGCTATGGCTATGGCGCAGCTTGGGTGTTTCATCATGATCAGCCTGGAGATGGCGCTTCGCCTTCAAGCTACTGGCTCTTTCCGAACTGGCAAGCAAGGCTTAGCGTTGCCAAAGATGAGGAGGTCGAGTTTGCGATTCGGCAGGCATCAAAGCCATGAAGGGGGTGTTGGTTTGAAAAAAAATCAGCAGCGGGGTCAAGCGCTTACAGAAATGATGGCAACCCTTGGCTTGATCATTATGCTAGTTAGTGCCATCAAGGTCTTTGCCAGGATTGCATCAGCCGATGATGCACAGATCGCAGAAGCTCGCTGGTTGAGCTTTCATTGCGCCTATCGATCGACCTATTGTGATTCACTTCCTGAGACTCATGGCTCCGATCGCTCGGAACTCGACATGAGTATGGACCGCGGCCTCGAAAGATCTATGTTTGACGCAGGTGCATCGCTGCTTGATCGCTATATGCCCAGGGCCACCGCAACGCGATCACCGGAAGAATTTGCGTCAAGTTTTGGAATTAATGTTAACGATGACCTTTACGTTGCTGAAGTTTCCACAACGATAAGAGCCGGTCAGGACGAGCGGCGTGTTGGCCTCCCTGCGCAGTTAACACTAGCACCCAGAAGGCTTGCACTGCTGAGCGGGGATGGATCGCTCCAACCAAACGTAAATGGAGAAGCAGTCACCATCGAGCGTGCCAAGCGAAGCGTTGCGGTTCCGGGGCAAACAGCATTGGATGCGCTTCTTTCGCTCAACGAGTCGGTAAGGGGGCTTCTGGCATCCCTGGGGCTTGAAACAATTGAAACCAAGTGGTCTGAGCGAGAGGTTAAGGCGCTTGATCGAGTGCCTTTGGGGTCTATTTCCTCGAGCAGTGATTGCAGTTCTTGCCCAACATCACCATGATCAGCGTCTCTTTACAAACGCTGATCGGCAGGCTGCTGCGGTCCGGCCGACACATTACCTTTAGCTCGGCAATCATTGCGGCATCTTTGTTCTGTCCGGCACCTGCAATCGGTGGTTTTTTCCAAGTTGAGGGTGAGTGGCTTCTGGTTGGCGTCACCAGGATTGAGGCAGCCACCAAGCTTCGCGCTTGGCGTTGCGATGGCGAGTTGGAGCCCTTGATTCGTGGGCTAAATGCACCATTAGTTTCTGTCAATTGGTTACATCCCTCTGGATGTACAAGAGATTGGTTAGCCACGAGAGCTTGGTCGGTTAGTTCAACCCTTGCGCTCGCGAAGATCCTCAGATCGAACGGGTTTTACGAATTACGTCAATCCGGTGCTGACGCGATCACTAAGGATTCGCGCGCCAGATTGAGCCTAATTTTGGTCAAACATGGTGAAAGCGCACGAATCGATGTGTGGATTCACTGCCTTCAAGCGACCTGCCAAATCTTTGCAAGCGAAAGCAGCACGCCGAATCAGGCGAAGTCAATCGCTCGTCCATGAATCATGAAGTCACATAGAGAGGGACCATGCCAACTCCTTTCCGCCATCAGGTTGGCGACTTAAAGCCATTTACTTATCAATTGAGAATTGAGCAGGTTAAAGCCCTTGTTTTTCGAATTTGCTATGGTTTGCTGGAGTTTTGGAACACACCGGGCCGATTTCGTTGGCCATTATTCCTAATCGCACTGCTTGGTGCTTTCGCCTCTGTTGCCATGCTCCGTTCATCGTTCAACCTCGATGTAGCCCCCCAATCGGACGTAAGTACTAAGCAAAGAGAAGTGATCGTTGCGAAGCAGAGTCTTGGTCCTGGCGATGTCTTGACCCGAGAAAACCTCGCCGTTGGAAGGGTACCGGAGGACTACTTCGAGGCATCGATGCTGTCCCCAGATCGTTTCCCGGATGTTGACGGTTTAGTCATGACGCAGACGCTTGCGCCGGGGCAAGCACTATCAACAAACCATGTTGTGAAGACAGAGCGACGACATCCAAGCTTGGGTCTTCGCAGGATTCAACTTGTACTTGAGGATCGCTATGGTTTTAAGCAGCTTCCAATGCCGGGAGACTTTGTTGACTTCTACTGGCAGCTCTCCAATGGTCAACAGCTTGGCCTCCATTCAACGGATATTGGAAGTTACCTCGTTGAAGACGTAAGGCTCGTATCGATAAAACGCGCAGCCGATCCCGGTCCGCAGAGCCTTTCACGTCGATCTGAGAAAACCTCATGGATTCATATCGAAGTTGAAGTTCTCCCGGAGCCGGCGCTGCGTTTGCTTAAGGCATCGGCGCTAGGTGCCTTACAGATGGTCTTACGCAATCCAGATGATCGTTCATCAGGTCCCACGGTAAACAAGCCAGAATCTCAGCGACGAGATCCAGCCCCGGCAAAACTGATGATGCCCTCGGGACAACGGGTAGCACCACCTGCAGAGGTGGCTCAGAAAAATCAAGTTGTTTCTGAAAAAAGCAAGGACAGTCCGAGTCTTGGGAATCGTGTCGAGGTAATTCGCGGCGGTCAGCGAAGTTTTGAACAAACTCATCAAGCACCTGCGAACCAGCAAAATGATCGCACCGGGTCAGCAAGAGAGTCTGAGCCGGTCAACGGAAATGCAGGTCATCATGTTTCTGGGCATGAGGCGCGCGAGCTGATCGAGCGTATTCGGCGCCTGTCAGAAACTGGATCAACCCAAGCGGGATTGGTCCAATGAAGCATTCGATACCAAAATTTGTTTTTTTTATTGCTTCGATCATGGCGGTGATGATTGCCCATGCGACGCCTAGCTCAGAACCGAAACAACGGTATCAACTTCTGGTCGGCGACTCAGTGCTTGTACCAACCAATGGCATGTATCGAGTTTCGGTTGGTAATGCTCGAGCTATTCAAGCGGTGCCAGTAGACCCGAGTGAACTACTGTTAATTGGTGAAGCCTCTGGATTCTCGAGAGTCCACATCTGGGAAAAGGGCAGGGTTAGAAGTATCGAGGTCATGGTGCTCGCAAACCATTTGGAGCGCGTCCTCGAAGAGGCCAAAGCAGCGCTCGCTGCCGACACGAGGCTGAGGGTGGAGCAGCAAGGGAATCGGATTGTCATCGACGGCGATTCAATGACTACGTCTGAACGTCAGCGCCTCAATGAGCTCGCTAAGCGATACAGCGAAGTGACTCTCCTTGCCCATGGCTCTGCGGCGGAGTCATCAGCGCAAGTTGATCTCTATTTCGTCGAAGTCAAGCGTGAAAAGGTGGATCAGCTAGGCATTCGATGGAATCCATTTGCAAACGGGCCAAGTGCAGGCGTCTCTTTTGATCGAAGCAACCCCTTGAGCTGGACTCTGGGGATTGCGGCACAGCTGAGTTCAACCCTGCAGCTTTTGCAAAACGAGGGTGATGCAGTGGTTCTAGCAAGGCCGAGCCTAACTGCAAAACTCGGTTCGTCGGCTCGCTTTATTGCTGGTGGTGAGTTACCGATACCCGTAAGTAGCGCACTTGGGCAGGGCTCCGTTTTATTTAAGGAATACGGGATTCGGATCGAGCTAATGCCAAGCGTTGTTCAAGGTGAAGTCCTGAATCTTAAGCTCAGCGCTGAAATCTCATCAATCAACTTCGAGACGCAAGTCAAGGATGTTCCTGGGATTTCAAAGCGCCGCACTGAGTCGGAGATCCAAGTACGTTCGGGTGAAACCATCGTCGTGGCTGGCCTGATCTCAGACGACGTAGCCAAGAATTTCGAGCGCTTACCTGGCGTTAGTGATTTGCCTGGAATCGGTGGACTGTTCCGCTCGAGAAATTTCCGTGACCGAAACACCGAGCTACTTTTGTTGGTTGCACCACGACTGATTCCAGCGGTGAATCGAAGCGGAGATTCTCAATGACTGGGACCATGATTTTTTGGGAAAAGGAAGGCGAACTCAAACAGCAAACGCCATTAACTGATACCGCGCTGAGAATTGGACGTTCGCAGCGGTGCGGTGTTCAACTGCGCGGTTGGGGCATTGCAAAAGAGCATGCGGTGATCGTTCATATCGATGGTCAACACTACATCCGAGATCTTGGCGGACTCGGAGGCGTAAAGGTCAATGGGGAACGCATACGGGACTTTGGCCCCTTGAGTCCAAGTGACAAGATCCAGATAGGCGCTTACCTACTCCAAATTTCCGAACCGAGCCTTGAAAATGTGAGGAGTGCTCGAGTCTCAGCGCCTTTCCGGGTAATCAGAGAAAGGCAAGCGCCAGCGGCTTCAACTATTAGATCAGCCGTTGAGTCGTTTCAAATTTCAGATTGCTCAGGCCTGCCGCCCCGAGGTAAGTTTGCCCTACATCCTGAACCGTTCGCAAATCAAGAAATTATTACAGTGGGGTCGACTGATCAAGACGGACTTAGACAAGCGCAGACCAGGTCAGATGAAGTTGGTGACCCGACCAATCGGCCTGACGCTGGCGGACTTTTTAGCATCGAATCGGGAAAAGAGGCCCTTAACGCCGAACAAGCAAGCCTGACCTCATTCCAAGTGCCACCAGCTTTAAGGAAGGATGAGCAATGCTCAGACCATGTCCTACAGTCAAATCGCCACCCACTTAGCTGCGAGGATACCCAGATTGATCAAGGAATGACTGCGCGTGTTGACGCCGAGGGGTCTAGCCATCTGGAGCTTTCGGATGAGAAAACAATCCATGCGCAGTCTGCGCAGTTCGCAAGAATGGTCAGTTGGTTGCGCGCTGCGGCCTTCGCTGAATTAGATCGCCAGGGTACGCGGGTTGGAGATAAGAACGCTGCTCGTCTTGAGGATGACTTAAAGGGAATCTGCTATAGCTTATTGTCGACGGAGCAGGGTCGAAACCAGGATTTGATTCAACTTCCTGAGGCTGAAAAGCATCTGCTAATTCAGGCCACAGTTGATGAGTGTCTTGGTCTTGGGCCGATTCAGCCCCTGATGAAGGATCCAGCGATTAGCGAGATTATGGTTAATGGGCCAGATGCGATATACACCGAGCGAGATGGGCGTCTTTATCGGGCAGCGTTGCGGTTCTCGTCCGAGCAATCCCTGCGGCACGTCGCCGATCGAATCGCGGCGAGATCGGGTCGAAGGCTCGACCTGGCAGTACCTACGATGGACGCGCGTTTGCCCGACGGATCAAGGGTCAACATTGTATTGCCGCCCTTAGCGATTCGTGGCACTCACATCACAATCAGAAAGTTTTCACGAAACCTGCGTTGTTTGTCCGATCTGGTTAAAAGTGGTGGTGCAAATGCGATGCTGGCTAGCTTTCTGCGTTGGGCTGTCAAGAATCGCTTGAATGTGCTTGTTGCTGGCGGGACTGGGAGCGGAAAAACAACCCTATTGAATATGCTCGCTCAAGAGATTGAACCCGGTCAGCGAGTGATCACAATTGAAGATGCCGCTGAATTACAGTTTGATCACCCACATTGTGTATCACTAGAATCCAGGCTCGCCGGACATGAGGGTGCGGGCGGCGTCAGCATTCGGGATTTACTACGAAATGCGCTTCGAATGCGCCCAGATCGAATCATGATCGGGGAATGCCGTGGTGGCGAAGCACTTGATCTGTTGCAAGCACTGAACACTGGGCATGGCGGGTCAATGTCAACAATTCACGCTAATTCTCCTCGCGATGCGCTTGGTCGCCTCGAAGTCCTTACATTACTTGCTGGTCTCGATTTACCGATCGATGCCATCAGAGCGCAAATTGCTTCTGCCTTTCATCTGGTCATTCAGACGAAGCGATTTTCTGATGGAAGTCGTCGGATTAGCAGCGTGAGCGAATTATCAGGTCTTGAGGCTGGGCGCTACCGCATGCAAGAACTTTTTTGTCTAAACCAAGCGCTTACGGGCGACTTACCTAGCTATAAGACTTGTCTAAGCACCCCAACTTGTCTGGAGGACGTTTTCGGCCCGCTACATACCTCCTGGATTGATCTGTTTCAAAGTGAATCGTACTCGTCCGAATCGGCACCTCAAATGGATCTGGCCCCTAGTCATGGTGGTTTAACTTGGGGTAGCGAAGCAAGCACCGAAGTTGAGAACATAGCAAACGCTGAAGTGGAGAACAAGGCAAGTGC
>JALQWJ010000089.1:6120-6393 GCA_023258775.1 Burkholderiaceae bacterium
AGCCGCCATAGAACGAGCAAACAAAGTTGTTACTGAATTGGCAAGCTCAAAAATGGCGGCCTAGCTGAGCTTGGGGGACAACTTGGAACACATGTTTATATGGGGATTGCTTCTGCTTTGTATGACGGTTTTGCTGTTGCAAATCACGCCCTGGGTTTTGAATGTGAGTCGGATTCTTCTTGACTGGTGGAGCTTTCGGGTCAGTGATCACGATATTCAGGAAGACCGTTCGCAGCAGGCTTGGCGTTTTCGAGAAGTCTTTTCGAGTCGGGC
>JALQWJ010000008.1 GCA_023258775.1 Burkholderiaceae bacterium
GCCTTGATCAGGGGGGCTGGCAAACCCTAGGGCCTTCGGCAATTGCACACATGGAAGGTGAGACGGTTCCCCACGAGCTATCGTTGGCTCAACTCAGAAGCATGACTGAGGCCTTTTTATCAACCGTTGCAAGAGCCGACCGCCTGGGTTTTGATGCGATTGAGCTTCATGCCGCGCATGGTTATCTGCTTCACGAGTTTTTGTCCCCAATCGCCAATCAACGACAGGATGCCTATGGCGGATCGCTCGAAAACAGAATGCGCTTCCCGCTTCAACTCTTTACTGCGATGCGAGCGGCCTGGCCTGCGCACAAACCGATGGGGCTGCGCTTATCGGCTACTGATTGGGTTGAGGGTTCGGGCTGGGATATTGCCGATGCCTGCGAATTTGCCAAGCGCCTGGCCTACCTCGGTGCTGACTGGATCGATGTGTCCTCGGGCGGTGTTTCCAGGGCTCAGCAAATCAAGCTAGGTCCTGGTTATCAAGTAGCCTTTGCTGAAGCGATTAAAGCAGTGGTTAACATTCCGGTTATTGCAGTTGGCCTGATTACCGAGGCGAAACAAGCCGAAGCAATCATCGAAAATCAGCAAGCCGATATGGTCGCACTTGGTCGCGGCTTTTTGTGGGATCCACATTGGGCCTGGAAGGCTGCAGCAGAGCTTGGCGCAAGCATTGCCGCCCCGCGCCAGTACTGGCGCTCAAACCCGGCACAATACAAAGACGTTTTTGGTAGCGTCAGGTTCGGCGCGCGTTAAAGCCAACGCTTGCGAGCCTCCTCGTCTGAGGCTCGCGCTTGCACCCAGCGAGATTGCTCGGCAACTTGCTCCTTTTTCCAGAACGGGGCTTCTGTTTTCAAAAAATCCATCACAAACTGACAGGATTCAAAAGCGTCCTGCCGATGCGCACTTGCCGTCAGCACAGCGACGATTTGATCAAGTGGCCTGAGTAAACCCACGCGATGTACGATTGAAACTGCCTCAAGCTTCCATCGCGAAACCGCCTGTTGAGCGATAAGTTCGAGACTATGTTCAGTCATACCAGGGTAATGTTCTAAAAACATCGAGCTTACCGAATCGCCATCATTCACATCCCTCACCGTACCAACAAAGCAGGCAATCGCACCGATTTGAGGCTTAGCCTCGCGCAGCCTCGCCATCAAGTCATCAAGCTTAAAGTCCTCTTGCTGAACAAGCACACGAATTGCTGCAACGGCCATGATCAGCCACCAGTCACAGGCGGGAAAAACGCGACTTCTGCCTGATCCTGCAAGGGCGCACTAGCCTTTACAAGTTCTTGATTGATCGCAGCGCGCAATGCTTTATCGGCAGCAAAAGCATCCGCCCAGACAGGGCCCCGAGCAGCCAGAAATTCGCGCAATCCCTTCAAATCCTCGATGTGGGCAGGCAACTCGATCGTCTCAGCTTCCATACCGAGCGTCTCACGAAGCGATGCGAAATAACGCATATGCAAAAGCATTAAAGCTCACCGTACCAATGATTGAAACTGTAATAGGGAATTAAATCACCGTTTTTTATTGGCCTGTTGGGCTCTATTTCAGCCAGACCTTCACCCCATACCGTTGAGGTGAGCACACCAGAGCTTTGATTTGGAAACTTTTCTAAACCACCCTCAGCATTCACGCGAACCCGCAAAAACTCGCGTCGCTTATCGGGCTTGGGCCAGTCGAAATCTGTGCGCATTGGTAGCGCCTTCATCGCCCAGTCGCGTTGGCCTTGGAGTTTCAGAATAAAAGGCTGAACAAACAGCAAAAAAGTAACAAAACTCGACACAGGATTGCCGGGCAGTCCGATAAAGTGCGCTTCCCGTGTGGGTCGAATGATCTTGCCCCAGGCAAGAGGTTTACCAGGTTTAATTGCAATTTGCCAGGCACGCAATACACCTTCGGCTTCGACAGCCGGTTTGACGTGATCCTCTTCCCCAACTGACATACCACCCGAAGTTACGATCAAATCGCAACGATCGGCAGCATCGCGCAAGGCAGCGCGTGTTAGCTCGAGTTTGTCAGCAATAATACCAAGATCCTCCACCTCACATCCGAGTCGCCTGAGCATGTTGACCAAAACAAATCGATTCGAATTATAGATCGATCCAGGTCTCAGTGGCTCACCGGGCATCGCCAGTTCATCGCCAGTAAAAAAGCATCCTACTCTGACCCTCCGATAGACCTGTAGTTTTGCTAAACCTACTGAGGCTGCAAGCCCTAAAGCCTGCGGTGTTAGGCGTTCGCCTTTCTCAAGGATGCGAGCCCCAGCACGAATATCCTCGCCAGCGCGGCGAATCCATTCACCACGTTGCGGTTGATGCAGGATGAATACTTGATCGCCTTCAACTTGAACTTGTTCTTGCATGACCACCGCATCGGCACCTTGAGGGATGAAGGCGCCGGTAAACACACGAGCGACGGTACCCTTTTCGAGTGGCCTGGCAAGATGGCCTGCCGGGATACGCTGGCTGACCTCAAATGCTCGGCCAGGCTTTAAATCGTCGATATTTAAAGCATAACCATCCATTTGGGTATTATCCATTGGAGGCACGTTCATGCCCGAGACCTGATCACATGCAAGCACGCGCCCGTCAGCTTCAATCGTGTCGATCGATAGCTTCTCCTGAACCGGCTCCGCAAGCGCAAGCAATTGCGCCAAGGCCTCCTGCAAACTTAGCATTTGGTCAGCCCTTAACGCGCAGGCGCATTGCTGCGAATGAAAGTTTTAAGCATTGCCAGATCCCTTGGCATCCGACAAAAGCGCTGGGCACGTTGCTGTAGGTGCTGAAAAGCTGAGGGCACAGGCGGTGCAATGCCAAGTGCTTCGACAATGGTATCGGCGAATTTTGCAGGCTGAGCGGTTTCGAGGCATATCATCGGAATACCCGCTTCTGTATAGTCTTTACAGACTGCAAGACCGTCCGCGGTATGAGGATCAATCACTTCGTTGTAGCGGGCATAAACCTCTTTAATGGTTTCAATTCTTAAGCCATGTGAACTCGACCCAGACACCATACCAAATCGCTCAAGCTGGGTTTGCCAGCGTTGGTCGCTCGATACATCGAAATAGCCCTTTTCATCGACCTGAGTCCATAAGCGACGAGTTTCATCAGGGTTTCGGTCAAGAAGGTCAAACATATAGCGTTCAAAATTTGAAGCCTTTGAGATATCCATCGAAGGCGAGCTTGTCTGTCGGGTCTCGTTGCTCAAACGAGGGCGGTATCGACCTGTTCTAAAAAATTCGTCAAGTACGTTGTTTTCGTTGGTCGCAAGCACAAGACGCCGAATCGGCAAACCCATCTGCCTTGCGATATGGCCGGCCAGAATATTGCCAAAATTGCCTGAAGGAACGCAAAAAGAAACTTCGGGAGGCTTCGCTGATCCGCCTTCACGGTCTGCCATTGCAGATGTTGTCGCAGCAAAATAGCCTTTGAAATAGTAAACAACTTGCGCAAGTACGCGGGCCCAATTAATCGAATTAACGGTTCCGATCGCGTAGCGGTCCTTAAAGGCTAAATCGGCAGAGACCGCCTTAACCAAGTCCTGCGCATCATCAAAAACACCATCTAGTGCGATATTAAAAATGTTTTGATCTAACAAAGAGAACATCTGCGCAGTTTGAAAGGCGCTCATTTTTCCATGCGGAGAAAGCATAAAAACCCGTACGCCGCGTTTGCCACGCATTGCATATTCAGCAGCGCTGCCGGTGTCGCCCGAGGTGGCGCCGAGAATATTCAGATGTTCGCCACGCTTAAGTAAAACATACTCAAACAAATTGCCAAGCAATTGCATGGCAATATCTTTGAATGCAAGCGTTGGCCCGTTGGAAAGCCTTAGTAAATAGCGTTGCTCATCGAGCCGCGTTAGCGGCGTGACCTCACGTGAGCCAAACGCCATTAGGGTATAGCTTTTGTCAATGAGCGCACGAAGGCTACTCTCGGGCCAGTCTGTTACATAAAGTCTTAGAATCTCGAAGGCGAGCTCGGCATAAGATAAATGACGCCAGGACTCGATTAGCGAGGCGTCGCAACGGGGGTAGGATTCGGGCACCACCAAACCACCGTCCGGTGCCAAGCCCCCAAGAAGAATCGATTCAAAACTGCTTGGCGTTAAGCCGCCGCGGGTAGAGATATAGCGCATGGCTTAATCGAGATCCTCAAGACGCAAACGAATTGCCGAAGACAACACCGTAGGCAAGGCTTCAATCAGCGCAATCGCTTTGTCGACTGCCGATTCGATACATCGGTGGGTGAGCAGAATCACATCGGTTTGATGCTCACCCGCGTCTGGCTCACGTTGCAAAACCGCGTCAAGCGATATACCGCTGTCGGCCAGTATCCGGGTGATATCGGCCAGCACACCGGGTTGGTCCTCAACCCGCAATCTTAAGTAGTAAGCCGATTCAATCTGCTCTCTCGGTAACACCGCGGTATCCATCACAGCATTGGCTTGGAAAGCCAGACTAGGCACGCGGAGTGCTGCGGGCACAGCGTGAGCACGGGCGACATCGACAAGATCGGCAATCACTGCCGAAGCGGTTGGTTCAGCCCCTGCGCCTTTTCCGTAGTACATCGTGTGGCCAACAGCATCAGCCTTCACCCAGACGGCGTTCATGGCACCTTCCACTGAGGCGATTAATCGCTTAGCGGGAATAAGGCTGGGGTGAACCCTTAACTCAACACCCTCAGGACGACGGCGCGTGATACCGAGCAGTTTGATTCGATAACCAAGTTGCTCTGCATAACGGATATCTTCTGCCTGTAACTGGGTGATGCCCTCGACATAGGCCTTATCGAACTGGACCGGGATGCCAAAGGCAATCGAAGCAAGTAGGCTGATCTTATGGCCGGCATCAATGCCCTCAATATCGAAGGTCGGATCGGCCTCAGCATAACCCAGTGCTTGTGCCTGCTTTAATGCTTCGGCAAATGGCAAAGCCTTTTCTCGCATCTCCGACAGAATAAAGTTGGTCGTGCCGTTGATAATGCCTGCGATCCATTCGATGCGATTCGCTGTCAAACCCTCACGCAAGGCCTTAATAATCGGTATGCCGCCTGCAACTGCAGCCTCAAAGGCAACAATGACTGCATGTTTTCGGGCTGCCGCAAAAATCTCATCGCCATGGATAGCGAGCAGTGCCTTATTCGCTGTGACGACATGCTTGCCCTGCTCGATAGCGGCAATCACCAAGCTTTTAGCAAGCCCGTAGCCACCGATTAACTCGACCACCACATCAATGGCAGGATCGTTAACGATTGAGAAGGCATCGTCGCAAACCTCGGCACGTCCGTCCACGATGCTTCGCGCGCGTTCCTGGTCCTTGTCAGCGACCCTGGTGATTCGGATCTCACAACCGGCACGACGCGTGATTTCATGCTGATTTCGCCACAGCACCTCGAAACTGCCCCCACCGACGGTACCAATGCCAAGCAGACCAACACGAAGATTTTTCATCCTGACTTCCTATGTCCTGACAGCCTAATTACTGCGACTCACCGCGCAAAAGTTCGCGAATGCCGCGCACGGCTTGACGAATACGCTGTTCATTTTCGATCAACGCAAAGCGTACATACTCATTGCCCAATTCGCCAAAGCCAATACCCGGGGAAACCGCGACTTTGGCTTCGCGCAGCAGCCGCTTTGCAAATTCCAGCGACCCTTCGGCCCGAAAAGCTTCCGGGATTCGCGCCCAGATATACATCGACGCCTTGGGCAGTTCCACCTGCCATCCGGCCTCATTCAAACCTTTGCCAAGTACATCGCGCCGCATGCGGTACTTGGCGCAAACTTCGTGGACGCATTCCTGGGGACCATCAAGCGCTGCGATGGATGCGACCTGAATCGGCGTGAATGCACCGTAATCGTGGTAGCTTTTAATACGCGCAAGCGCGGCGATCATGTCAGCATTACCAACCATAAAGCCAATTCGCCAGCCAGCCATGTTGTAGCTCTTGCTCATGGTGAAGGATTCAACCGCGACTTCACGGGCGCCAGGAACCTCGAGTATTGATGGGGCCCGATAACCGTCAAAAACTATGTCGGCATAGGCCAGGTCGTGAACAATCATCACGTTAAATTCATGCGCAAGCGCAACGACCTTCTCAAAGAATGGAAGATCGACGCACTGCGCGGTTGGATTGCTTGGAAAACCAAGAATCATGAGTTTGGGCTTTTTAGCCGCGCTCCGAAGACTTTGTTCGAGTTCGCCCAGGAAATCGACTCCGGGCAGCATCGGCACCGAAACTGTTTCTGCGCCTGCAATCACCGCGCCGTATATATGGATGGGGTAGCTAGGGTTTGGCACGATGACGGTGTCGCCACGGTCAAGCGTTGCAAGCATCAAATGGGCAAGGCCCTCCTTTGAGCCGATCGTCACGATTGCTTCGGTCTCCGGATCGACGATAACTTCGTAACGGCGCGCGTACCAATCGGCGATCGCCTTGCGAAGCCTCGGTATACCTCGTGACACCGAATAGCCATGGGTGTGAGGTTTTTGTGAGGCCTCAACGAGCTTGTCGATGATGTGCTGAGGCGTTGCCCCATCCGGATCGCCCATGCTGAGGTCGATAATGTCCTCGCCGCGACGGCGAGCAGCCATCTTTAGCTCGCCGGTGATGTTGAATACATAAGGCGGCAGGCGCTGGATACGCGAAAATTCCCAAGAAGGCGTCATGATGGTCGGACTAAGGAGCTGTTCTAGAGCCGGGGAATGTAACATTTCCGTATGAATCTATCCGGCATCATTCGCTTATGAAACTTCAAGAACATCAGGCAGCATCCTTACATACAATTACCGCTTACGGAGAAACCTGGATCGCGGTCAACAATCAGACCACGGAGGGTAGTCTTCTTGTCATGCCAGAGGGCATGCTCCAAGCCTGGCGCCCAAGGCAATGGCAAGACATTGCCGCCGAAGACTTTCAACTCATGATCGAGGCCAAACCTGATCTGGTGATTCTTGGGACCGGCGCCCAACAGCGCTTTTTACACCCAAGACTTGCAAGTCAAATCGCCACGCGAGGCATCGGTCTTGAATGTATGGCCACGCCGGCAGCTTGCAGAACCTACAACATTCTGATGGCTGAAGGCCGCAAAGTTTTGGCAGCGCTTTTGCCCATGGACGCTTAAATGCGATGGCGACAAAACTTAAACCAAGACAGCCGCTTTTTTCTAACCGGCCCTTTTACAAAACAGCCGTTTTTTATCTGCTCTCCTATCCATTAGCCTATTTCTTAATCAGCACCTTTCTCGCGAGCCATCCAAAGCATGTCTGAAATACAAAACCCAACCCTCGGGCAAACCATAAGTCCCTTTGAGGCTGATTCCACGGCAGGCCGCTTTTGCTTGGCCGATCTCACGCAAACCCTTGTGCTTTACTTTTATCCCAAAGACAACACCCCAGGCTGTACAACCCAAAGCATGGATTTTCGCGATCAACATGCTGCGTTTGTGAGTGCTTCAGCGATTGTCATCGGCGTGTCCCGTGATTCGCTTAAATCTCATGAAAATTTCAAGAAAAAATATGAACTGCCGTTTGCCCTGATTTCCGATCCAAGCGAAGCGCTTTGCACCCAGTTTGGCGTGATGAAAAACAAGATGATGTACGGCAAAGCAGTGCGCGGTATCGAGCGCTCGACCTTTGTGATCGACAAAAGCGGTACGGTCCTCAAGTTGTGGCGTGGAGTCAAGATTCCCGGCCATGTCAACGAGGTCCTCGAGTTTGTAAAGACGATTTAACTGAGTAAGCAAACCCTTCCTGTAAGAAAACCCATGCCGCTACCACCTGCCCCACGCAAACCAGCCACACTTATTGATTTGGAAACGGTCGCCAAGCAACGTACCCAAGGAGCCCGCAAGAAAACAACGCTAGCAAGTCCAATGCCGACCCTTGCCAGTCCGGTTGCGGATACCGATGCACAGACGCAAATCGATGACAGGCCCATGGTGGTCGCTAAGTCATCGGGACCAAGGCCAGGTGACCATGTGCACGACATGCAGGCTTTGATTGAACCATCGACAGGGGCGCGTATGAATGTGCAAACGGTGATTGACGCTGGCCTTGGGTCCACGCAGGAGGCGATTGAGGCAAAAGGACGATCTGCTGAAATCGTGGACGAAGCGGATTCACCGCTTGCGCAGCAACGCTCAAAAAACATCGCAAACAGCAAAACATCGAGCAACAGGCGCAAGAAGGCCAGATCAAGTGCAAGTCGCTTGTTTGTGCTCGACACCAATGTGCTGCTGCACGACCCGTCGAGCCTTTTTCGATTCGATGAGCATGATGTCTACCTGCCGATGGTCACGCTCGAAGAGCTTGATGCGCACAAAAAGGGGATGTCTGAGGTCTCTCGTCATGCCAGACAAATCAGTCGAAGCCTCGATCAACTCATGCAAGCCTCGGGTAGTGATCCGGCACTTGGCATGTCGCTCGATGCCCTAGGTAATACAGAAGCGAGCGGCAAGCTTTTGATTCAAACCCAAGGCTTGAAGTTTGATTTGCCAGCGGGACTGCCTGAAGGCAAAGCTGATAATCAGATTCTCGGCGTCGTAAAAAGCCTCCAGGCCTCTCGAACTGACCGGCAAGTTGTCCTGGTATCCAAAGACATCAATATGCGGATCAAGGCGCGGGCACTTGGACTGATTGCCGAGGACTATCTCAACGATCAGGTGCTCGAAGACACCGACCTGTTGTACTCAGGGATGACCGCCCTGCCCGCAGATTTCTGGGAAAGCCATGGCAAAGGGATCGAATCCTGGCAGCAAACCGGATACACCTACTATCGCATTCAAGGGCCACTGGTTCCCTCTTTGCGCGTGAATGAATATGTTTACATTGAGGGCACCCAGGCGCTGCATGCCATTGTTCGGGAAATTGTAGGCAGACGAGCTGTTTTGCAAACGCTTCGCGATTACGGTCATCCCAAACACGCCGTCTGGGGCATAACCGCACGTAACCGTGAGCAGAACTTTGCGATGAATCTGCTCATGGACCCTCAGGTTGACTTTGTGTCCCTACTCGGACAGGCAGGAACAGGCAAGACACTGCTTGCACTTGCCGCAGGGCTTGAGCAAGTCATTGAGGCCAGACGTTACAGCGAAATCATCATGACACGCGCAACAGTGCCGGTTGGCGAGGATATTGGCTACCTGCCTGGCACTGAAGAGGAAAAAATGCAACCCTGGATGGGCGCGCTTGAAGACAATCTTGAGGTGCTCAATAAGGGCGATAGCAGTTCAAGCCAATGGGAACGTTCGAGCACCCAAGATCTAATTCGCAGCCGGGTTAAGGTAAAAGCGATGTCCTTCATGCGGGGGCGAACCTTTGTGAATAAATTCTTGATCGTTGATGAAGCGCAAAACCTCACTCCCAAACAAATGAAAACGCTAATCACAAGAGCTGGCCCGGGTACGAAGGTGATTTGCATGGGCAATATTGCCCAGATCGACACGCCATACCTTACTGAAGGTTCATCGGGTCTGACCTACGTAGTCGATCGTTTTAAAGGCTGGAGCCATGCCGGGCATATCACCTTGCAACGCGGAGAGCGTTCAAGACTCGCAGATTTTGCATCGGAAGCGCTTTAAGCATTAAAGGGCTTTCCGTTTACGTGGAGCTTAGCTTAGTTGCAGCACGATGATCAGTTGAAGCGTATTGGTCGGAAGCGCAATGATGGCCTGGGCCAGATCATCCCATGCTGCTATAGTTTTCAAACTTGGTGTACTTGCCAAGAAAGGTCAGGCGAACGGTTCCAATTGGACCATTTCGCTGCTTACCTATGATGATTTCAGCGGTTCCTTTTTCAGGCGAATCTGGGTTATACACTTCATCACGATAAATAAAGATTATTACATCGGCGTCTTGCTCAATAGCGCCAGATTCCCGTAGGTCTGACATCACCGGACGTTTATTCGGTCGTTGCTCGAGCGATCGATTCAACTGCGAGAGCGCTATAACCGGACATTGCAATTCTTTGGCGAGACCTTTAAGTGATCGCGAAATCTCACTGATTTCAGTCGCTCGATTCTCACCCGCAGCAGAAGCCGAAGACATCAACTGAATGTAATCGATAATCACCAAACCGAGTTGCCCACACTGCCGGGAAAGCTTGCGCGCTCGGGAGCGTAATTCAAGCGCGTTCAAGCTTGGTGTCTCATCGATATAAAGTTGAGAATCTTGCATTTTTTGAATCGCATTGGTCAAACGCGGCCAATCGTCATCGACCAGCTGGCCGGTACGAACACGTTGCTGATCCAGGCGCCCTACCGAACAGACCATCCTCATCGCCAATTGGGTTGCGCCCATTTCCATCGAAAAAACCGCAACTGGGAGGCTTTGATCAACCGCCACATGCTCGCCAATGTTTAGCGAGAATGCTGTTTTTCCCATCGACGGTCGGCCTGCGACGATGACCAGATCGCCCGGCTGAAAACCCGAGGTCATCTTGTCGAGATCACTAAACCCCGTAGGCACTCCTGTTATACCGCTATGATTACTTTGATCATAAAGTTGCCCAATTCGATCGACCACTTGGCTGAGCAAATCGGGCAGTGACTGAAATCCGCTGCGACCCCGAGCACCCTCTTCATTGATGTTGAAAATCTTGGATTCGGCCTCATCAAGCAAAGTCCGGGTATCTTTCCCCTGAGGATTGAGCGCTTGATTGGCGATGTCGTCTGCAACAGCAATGAGTCTGCGCAGGATCGCCCGATCGCGAACGATCTCAGCATAGCGACGGATATTGGCCGCACTCGGCGTATCCTGTGCAAGGCGATTCAGATAGATGAGTCCGCCAACGTCTTCGGCCTTGCCGATCGTGCTCAACGACTCATGAACAGTCACCACATCAGCGGGCTGATTCTTATCAATGAGCGAGGCAATCGCAACATAGATTTGTCGGTGATCGCCCCGATAAAAGTCGTTAGCCCTTAAGAGATCGGCAACCCGATCAAAGGCTGTGTTGTCCAGCAGCAAGCCGCCGATGACGGCTTGCTCTGCCTCCAATGACTGAGGAGGCAGCCGCAGCTGGCTCAACTCGGGATCGCGGGGTGATTCCACGGCGATGATTTGCTTCTCAAAAGGCCAGGTGAGCCCAGGTAATGCCTGGCCTCACCGCATTGCTTCATGCAACTCGCCGAGGATTAATGCGTCTCGCCGAGCACCGAGACTTTGATCGCTGAAAGCACATCGCTGTGTAAAGCGATTTCCACATCATGATCGCCAATTGTCTTAATCGGACCATTTGGAAGACGGACCATGGCTTTTTCAACCTGAAAGCCCTGCTTCTTGAGCGCCTCTGCAATGTCGAAATTAGTAACAGAGCCGAATAAACGTCCATCGACCCCAGCCTTTTCGGTCATCTGCAGGCTAAGTCCCGCAAGACGCTCGGCTTCGCGTCTGGCTTGTGCTAAACGATCTGCCTGAACCTTTTCCAACTCAGCACGACGCGCCTCAAATTCAGCGATTGCCGACTGAGTGGCTCGTCTGGCTTTACCCTGAGGAATCAGAAAATTGCGCGCATAACCGTCCTTGACCTTCACGACATCGCCAAGTTGGCCCAGGTTAACAACCTTCTCGAGCAAGATGATTTGCATAACAATACTCCTTCTTGTTGCGATCAGTGGTTGTCGGTGTAGGGTAGTAGTGCGAGAAAGCGCGCACGCTTGATGGCGTCGGTCAGCTGACGCTGATACTTCGCACTGGTCCCGGTAAGACGAGCTGGAATAATCTTGCCTGTTTCAGTAATGAAATCCTTCAGCAGATCAACATCCTTATAGTCGATCCACTCCATTTTTTCGGCGGTGAAACGACAAAATTTGCGCCGTTTAAAAAGCGCACCTTGGGTTGGGCGCTTCGGCTTGCGATCTTTCATGTTGCGACGTGTAAATGCCATGTCAATTTCCTTCAATGATCTTCATATCTTGAACATGCATACGCATACTTCGTGCATGCATCCGAATCGGTGCGATAAATCCTTCGAGTTGCAGCAAACTACCTAAGGGAAGACGACTCGCCTGAATCGCCAAGGCTTCGGTAAATCGCAATGTCATCTCAAACTGAACCTGGCGCGCTGCGCCTGCCTCGCTAACTTGCTCGTCGACCCTGCCAGAAGCGTCGAGAATTGCAACGCCTGCTGGGCTGTATCGAAGGGCCTGAATCGCCGTCAAGCTAAGGCGAAGGCTCAGATGATTAACATGCCGCCCGATGAATCAACTCGCTTATTCGCCTGTTTGCGCTGCCACAGCCTGCGGTACGGCCTCGACCACGCTACGACGCGACTCTTCGCGTTGAATCTGGCGCAACATTGGCGACTGACCAGTGTGTGCCTTCTTCATGCTCGTGGTCATGTGGCGCAACACGGCGTCATTAAAGCGAAAAGCATTTTCCAACTCAGCCAAACATGCCGGGGTGCACTCAAGATTAAGCATCACATAGTGCGCTTTTGTCATTTTTGCAATCGCATAGGCTAGTTGACGTCGTCCCCAGTCCTCAATGCGATGAATCTTGCCTTGTTGCGATTCGACCATAGTTTTATAACGTTCGACCATGGCGGGTACCTGTTCGCTCTGATCAGGATGGATGATCAAGACGATTTCATAATGACGCATCAGCTAGTTCTCCTTTTTGGTTAGTTTCCTTGCGGAATTCCCCATGGACTGTTGAAGGATCAAGAAAGAACTCGATGTCTTGCAACACGACCGGCGGCGCACGCGTCTGAGCACGCAGCCAGCGAGGAACCCTCGATTATAACCCGGGAACCGGCGTTAGCAAGGGCGAGCCAGAACGCCAGGCAAGAAGATTACGCGCTGCCAACATCGCCATCCCCAATCGCGACGACAGGGTTGCTGAGCCAATATGAGGCGTCAGCACAATATTGTCGCAGGCCAGTAAGGCAGGATGGACCGTTGGTTCACCTTCAAAGACATCAAGACCTGCCGCAGCGATACGCCCTTGTTTGAGTGCATCGGCAAGCGCTGCATCGTCAACGATCCCGCCTCGGGCAATATTAATTAAGGTGGCCGTCGATTTCATACCTTGAAGCTGCCCAGCACCGATCACATGATGGGTCGCTTGCGAATAAGGCAGTACGAGCATCACATGATCGGCCGTCGCAAGCAGTTCTTCCAGACTAAGTCTGCTCGCACCAAGCGCATCGGCCTGAGCGGACTCGCTTCGATTGTGATAACAAATGCGCATTGAAAATCCCTGCGCCCTGCGGGCAATCGCGCAGCCGATCCGACCCATACCGACAATACCGAGCGTGGCACCATACAAATCGGCACCAAGGAACTGATCCCAAGCCCATCCCTTCCACGAGCCAGCGCGCAACCAGCGCTCAGACTCAGTCACCCGACGCGCAGTGGCCATAAGCAGCGCCCAGGCCATATCGGCTGTTGCTTCGGTGAGTACGTCGGGCGTATTGGTAACGGGAATACCGCGCTCACGGCATGATCCAAGATCTATATGATTATAACCAACAGAACCTGTAGCAATCATGCGCAATTGCGGTGCTGCCGCGATCACTGCGGCATCAATGCGATCGGTCGCAACGGTATAAAGCGCATCCATCGGGGCAATATTTGCCCGCATTTGCTCAGGTCCCCAAGGTTCATCCGCATCGTTATGTTTGATTTCAAAATGCTCATTGAGTGCATCGAGTACCGCTGGAAAAACCCGCCGGGTAATTAACAGACGTGGCTTTGATGATTGCGGTTCTTTCGATAAGGCATTCGAATCCTGATTTGACATGTGTTTACTCTTTAAGCGTTATCTTTAATCTCGTTAACTGCAAATGTTTAGCCAACGAGAATGATATGAACCCGATAAGGCCCGTGGGCACCCATCACGAGGGTCTGTTCGATATCGGCAGTTCGAGAAGGACCGGAGACAAGATTCATTGCACGCGGGGGTTCGCCGTACTGATCGCGCATCAAGGCAAAAGCGTCCTCATAATGCGGGACGATACGCTCGACCGACAGCAGGGCAATATGAGTCTCAGGTAGTAAATGGGTTGAGGCAGGCGTCTGCGCCGACGATAAGAGCATGATCGTGCCTGTCTCGGCAATGCCAGCAAAAGCTCCTCCAAGCCCCACCAAGTCGTCGCCACGAGGCGCCCTAAACTCGATATCAAGCACCGGAAGATCTGGTGAATTCGTACTAAAGTCAATATGAGAAAAGCTAGGCCATGCAGCAATATGCAGACTTAACTGCCTCTCTGCTAAGTATCGGGCAATTGCTTGAGGAACTTCGGACTCACCAGGCACACGGTCAAAAGTGCTCCCCATGCGTTGCGCCTGCATACAAAAGTGCTCGACAACATCAGCACCAATGCTTGGCCCCAGACCCCGCGGATGTTCGTGCAGGTAGGCATCGCGATCCCTCGTGCGAGCAAGATCGGCCGGCGAGCCTTTGGCCGGATCGCCGTGGCCTTGCGCCTGACGAATGCGTCGAAGGATCGATTGTCGTGCAAGTGAGGTATCGGGAATCATGCGGTTTCCTTTGCCTCCTGGGGAAGCGGAATGCCAAAAACCTGGCACAGGTAACCCAGATAGGCCTCATCGTCACACATATTTTTAGCAGGCGTATCGGATAACTTAGCAACAGGCTGTCCATTACAGCGGACCATTTTCATAACGATTTGGAGCGGTACATAACCCAGATCGTTCGTTAGATTAGTACCAACACCAAAGGCAATCTTACTTCGCTCATGAAAACGCTTATAAAGTTCGATCAACACCGGGAAGGTTAAGCCGTCAGAAAAGACCAGAGTTTTTGTTTTTGGATCAATGCGGCGTTGCTCATAGTGCGCAATCATCCGCTCCCCCCAATGAAAGGGATCGCCGGAATCATGCCGCGCACCATCAAACAACTTGCAAAAGTACAAGTCAAAATCGTTCAAAAACGCATCAAGGCCGTATACATCGGATAGAGCAATCCCGAGATCACCTCGGTACTCGCGCGCCCAGGTTTCAAAACCGTAAATTTGCGAGTCGCGCAAACGTGGTCCCAGGGCTTGGCAGGCCTGTAAGTATTCGTGCGCCATGGTACCGAGCGGGGTCATGCCGTGCTTCATGGCATAAAACACATTTGACGTGCCCACAAAATGCGGCCCCAGTGCAGTTTTTAAACTTAGCAGAACCTCTTCGTGCCATAGCCTAGAAAACCGACGCCTAGTTCCGTAATCGGCTAGGGTAAGACCGTCCAAGACCGGATCTTCGCGGATCAAACGGGACTTTTCGATTAAACGCCTTCTGCCCTCAGTGTAGTCAGGCATGGGGTGCATACGCCTGAAATAGAGCTCATTGATAATTGCCAGTACTGGGATCTCAAACAAGATCGTGTGCAACCAGGGGCCTTCTACCGTCATGTCGAGTTCGCCAGAATCGAGCCCCTTAATTTCGATCCATCGCGGATTCATTTGAAAAAGGGCAAGAAAATCAACGAAGTCACTCTTGATGACGCGAAGACTGCGCAAATATTCAAGTTCGCGTTCACGAAATCGCAAGCTGCACAAGGCATTGATTTCGTCGCGGATCTCATCAATGAGCGGGCGAAAATCAACACCAGGTGTACGGCACTTGAAGCGATACTGGACCTGAGCACCCGGAAAGTGGTGAAGCACCACTTGCATCATGGTGAACTTATAAAGATCTGTATCGAGTAATGATGAGATGATCATGCCAAGATTCTAACGACAGTATGAAGCGGCGTCAGCGACAGTATGAAGCGGCGTCAGCTTTACTTTACAGTTCGGCTAGAATTCAACGATTCTGGTCAAAAGAGGTCTACCGATGACGCACGTCGTAATGGAATCTTGCATCCGCTGCCGCTACACCGATTGTGTGGATGTTTGCCCGGTTGATTGCTTCAGGGAAGGACCCAATATGCTGGTCATCGATCCCGATGAGTGCATTGATTGCGCCGTTTGTATTCCCGAGTGTCCTGTAGATGCGATTCGTGCCGAAGAAGATGTGCCCCCAGACCAGGAACACATGATCAAACTCAACCTTGAGCTTTCAAAAGCCGGATGGCCAAGCATCACTCGAGCAAAAGGTGCTCTCCCCGATGCCGAGGATTGGAAAGACAAATCCGGAAAACTCGCCGAACTGAAACGCTAACAAGGACACAGCACCATGCTTTATCAATGGCGGGAAGCACAACGGGCCTTTTTGCAGCCACTTTCAGATTGGGCTTTGTCGGCATCTCAAATGTATGCCAACCCGTACAGCCCTTTGGCGCACATTCCTGGTGCTGCGCGTGTCTCAGCGGGTCTCGAGCTTATGCATCGTCTGGGCAAAGAATACGAAAAGCCCCCTTTCGACATTAAAAACGTCATGATCGAGGGCGAAGAAGTGCCGATCATTGAACGTTGCGTACTCAATAAGCCGTTTTGTAAATTAATACGATTTGAACGCTTGCTCCCGAAGTCGTTGGGCCATCGTGAGAATGATCCTTCGGTTTTGATGTTTGCGCCGCTATCGGGACACCACGCAACCTTGCTGCGCGATACCGTCCGCACCATGCTGCCCGACCACAATGTTTACATTACCGATTGGGTTGACGCTCGAATGGTGCCCCTTGCAGCTGGCAATTTTCACCTTGACGACTATGTAAATTATTGCATCGAATTTTTCAGGCTTCTCGGTCCCGAGGTTCACTCGATGTCGGTTTGTCAGCCCACGGTGCCAGTGATGGCTGCCATCAGTTTGATGTGTTCGCTTAACGACAAAGCCCGCCCGCTTAGTATGACCATGATGGGTGGGCCGATTGACTCAAGGCGTAGCCCTACCACCGTTAACCAATATGCAACAGACCGACCTTTTGCCTGGTTTGAAAACAATGTGATTTTTCGAGTGCCCGGCAAATACCCGGGTGCGGGGCGTCGGGTCTACCCAGGCTTTTTGCAGCATGCGGGCTTTATCGCGATGAATCCTGATCGTCACGCGACCTCTCACTGGGATTTTTACCAGAGCCTCGTGCGTGGCGACATGGAAGACGCTGAGCAGCACCGCCGTTTTTATGATGAGTACAACGCTGTACTCGATATGCCAGCCGAATACTATCTTGACACCATTCAAACGGTGTTTCAGGCACACAAACTTCCCCACGGTACCTGGGAAGTTATTGTTGATGGCAAGAAATTGAAGGTCGACCCAAAAGCGATTCGGGATGTTCCGCTTTTCACGATTGAAGGCGAGCTTGACGATA
>JALQWJ010000090.1:0-309 GCA_023258775.1 Burkholderiaceae bacterium
CCCGAACCGATCAGGCTTTTTCGATGCGCAGACTCTTTGGCCTGCGCTTCACGGTCGCGCTGATCGCGAATCCTTGCGATGAGCACTTGCATTGCTTTGTCGCGGTTTCGGTGTTGGCTACGGTCGTCTTGGCATTCAGCAACGATGCCGGTTGGTAAATGGGTGATTCGCACCGCTGATTCGGTCTTGTTTACATGCTGCCCGCCCGCACCCGAGGCGCGAAAGACGTCGATGCGTAATTCACCCGGATCGATGACGATATCGCCGATATCATCGCCTTCGGATAAGACCGCAACCGTGCAAGCTGAG
>JALQWJ010000090.1:319-6379 GCA_023258775.1 Burkholderiaceae bacterium
CGCGCACTTCCATGGACTGGCCGGCATAGCGCAGGTCGGCCTCGCGCACGGTGCGGCAGCGGGAAGGGTCTATGCCGTCGCGCTGCAGCGCGGCCACCGCCTCGCCCTCGAGCCGTACAACCACCTCCTTGTAGCCTCCGAGCTCAGATTCACTTGCGGAGAGCAGCTCGCTGCGCCAGCCTCTGCGCTCTGCATAGCGCAAGTACATCCTGAGCATGTCACCTGCGAAAAGCGCAGATTCGTCACCACCTGTACCTGCCCGGATTTCCAACAATACGTTGCGATGATCGTTGGGGTCTTTCGGAAGCATCAGTGTTTCGAGGAGCTTCACCTCCTGCTCCATGTGCTGCATTGCCTGACCTTCTTCTTCTTTTGCCCACTCGCCGAGTTCGGGATCTTGAACCATCTCGCGCGCGGCAAGTAAATCCTCATTGGCTTGCTGCCAGGCCTGAAAATGTTCCATCAACTGAGTGAGTTCGGCGTGCTCACGGTGGTACTGACGCAGCGCTTTTGGGTCTTTTAGCAGCTGATCGCTCGACAACAGGCGGTTAACGTCTTCAAGACGCTGCGCATGCTGTTCGAGTTTTTGAATCATCGAGGGTTTCATAGTTCTTATCGATTTCGGGAGTTGCTGGCTGCAGGATGATTTGCCTTGTCAGGGCCATGACAGATGTCTGCCCTCAGGCTAGATCTGGAACTCGCACTGGCATTTAAACGCTCTGGCAAACAGCCTATCGGTAAGTGCGGCGGCGCAAAAGCGAAGCGGCGGAGAAAGGGTCGTCGCTAAGGTTCTGCGTTGCGCAAACTTAGCCTTTTGCTGGAACGGTTCAAGCGGTCAAGACGTTTGCCATGGGCGCGGGATGGTAACCATCGCAGGTCCTGAGCTTCGGATCCAAGACCGGCTGCGTCTTGCAGCATTTGCGTTGGACCATGCAAGAACTTCGCTGTTAAAGCCAGAGATAAACCCTCAATAACGCGTGCAGGGTCTTCACCTTTGGCAAGTAATCGCATCGCACGTTCGAGCTCTAGACGACGCAGCGTTTGCGCTTTGTCGTGTAGCTCTTGAATCGCAGGCACTGCACGTCTTCTCGCTAGCCAGTGCATGAAGTGTTCAACCCGCGCTTCGATGATTGCTTCAGCCTGCGAAGCAGCATGGCGGCGGTTTGCCATACCCTGTCGCACGACTTCGCCCAGATCATCGACGGTGTAGAGGAAGACGTCGGGTAGCCTGGAAACTTCAGGTTCGATGTCGCGCGGCACTGCAAGGTCGACCATAAATAAGGGCTTGTGACGTCGCGCCTTTAGCGCTCGTTCGACCATGCCAAGCCCAATGATCGGCAGCGAACTCGCCGTACAACTCACCACAATGTCAAATTCATGCAAACGCGTTGAAAGCTCAGAAAGGGTCATACTCTGCGCTGCGAATCGCCGAGCCAGGCCTTGCGCTCGATCAAGGCTACGGTTCGCAACCAGCATCGCCTTGGGGTGCCGTGCAGCGAAGTGAGTCGCTGCAAGTTCAATCATTTCACCCGCCCCTACAAATAGCACCCGGGTGTCTTCGAGGCGCTCAAAAATCCGTTCAGCAAGGCGCACCGCAGCCGCTGCCAGCGACACCGATTGCGATCCAATTTCGGTTTGGGTTCGTACTTCCTTGGCAACTGCAAAACTACGCTGGAAAAGTTGATGCAAGTGCGGACCCAAGGAACCGGCCTGATGAGCGCTACGAACCGCATCTTTCATTTGCCCAAGGATTTGTGCTTCACCAAGCACCATCGAGTCGAGTCCACTGGCCACCCGAAAAGCGTGTCGTACAGTTTGATCGCCAGGGAGCGTGTAGGTATGGCTTCGAATATCGCCTGCTTTCAGTCCACCGTGGGAGGCAATCCATTGTTCGAGGGCCTGCGAGGTAGCTTGCGGCTGAGGAGTTGCACAGTAAATCTCAGTGCGATTGCAGGTTGACAGGATCGCCGACTCGCGAAGAAGATCGCCCACCCTTGACTTCAGATCATAAGCCGCTTTGACCAGGCTTTCTCCCGCGAAGGCCACCCGTTCACGCATTGCTAAGGGCGCGCTTTGATGGTTGAGTCCGAGGGTGAGCAAATGCATGGTCAAATGGGTGAGGGGTTGTGCTTTATCGTGGGTGGCTCTGGTGAATCGAGGATTAAGTCTCTTTGTCGCTCGCTTTTATGGCCGGTTAGGGCGTAAAAACAGATGATAGGCTGGATTGTTGGTTTCCTCCAGATGCGGATAGCCCAATCCAGCAAGAAAGTGTTGGAAAGCCGCTTCATCGGCTTGCGGCACCTGCAAACCGACCAGTACCCGTCCGAAGTCAGCACCATGGTTTCGATAGTGGAAAAGCGAGATGTTCCAGTCTGGGCGCATCTGGGTAAGAAAGCGTGATAAAGCGCCTGGGCGCTCTGGAAACTCAAATCGAAAAAGTCGCTCGTCCCTCGCAAGTAATGAAGAGCCGCCAACTAAATGCCTGATATGTAGCTTGGCCATTTCATCATCGGTCAGATTAATCGTCTCAAGGCCTTCTTGGGCAAAGATGCTGGCTATCGCGTTAGCTTCATCACGGGCTTGGATTTGAATGCCCACAAAGACATGAGCCTGCTTTAAGTCGCTCATCCGATAGTTGAATTCGGTGACATTACGTTCGCCGATTAGCGCGCAGAATCGTTTAAATGAACCTCGTTGTTCGGGGATGGTGACCGCAAAAATTGCCTCGCGCTGCTCGCCAATCTCAGCACGTTCAGAAACAAAGCGCAAACGGTCGAAATTCATATTGGCCCCGCAGGCGATTGCGACCAGCGTCTTGTCCTTACCCTGATCAGATCGTTCAGCCCAAGCCTTGGCGCCTGCAATGGCGAGCGCTCCGGCGGGTTCCATGATCGAGCGCGTATCCTGAAAGACGTCCTTGATTGCCGCGCAAATGGCATCGGTGTTAACGCAAATCACCTCATCAACGAATTGACGAGCGAGGGCAAAGGTTTCTATACCAACCTGCTTAACTGCTGTGCCGTCCGAGAACAGTCCCACCTCGGATAAGACCACCCGTTCGCCGCAGGCTAGCGATTGGGCCATGGCGTTGGAGTCGTCCGTCTGTACCCCAATAATCTTGATCTCTGGTCTTATCTGTTTTACGTAAGCGGCAATCCCGGCAATTAGGCCGCCACCACCGATTGCAACAAAAATGACATCGATCGGATCGGGGTGCTGACGCAGGATTTCCATGCCGATGGTGCCTTGTCCGGCAATCACATCGGGGTCGTCAAATGGGTGAACAAAGCTCAAACCATGCTTCTGTTGCAAACTGAGGGCATGAGCATAAGCATCGCTGTAGCTATCTCCAGCAAGCACCACTTGCGCCTGCCTTGCGCGTACCGCTTCAACCTTCACCGCGGGTGTTGTCACCGGCATGACAATAACTGCATGACAGCCAAGGTGCTGAGCGGCCAGCGCCACACCCTGGGCATGATTGCCTGCAGAGGCAGCAATCACACCGCGTGCGCGCTCCTCCGCGCTCAGGTTAACCATCTTGTTGTAGGCGCCGCGCAACTTGAAGGAAAAAACTGTTTGCATGTCTTCGCGTTTAAGCAGCAGGCGATGCCCCAAGCGCGCGGAAAGACCAGGGGCTGGCTCAAGCGGTGTCTCTCTCGCCACGTCGTACACACGAGCAGTGAGAATGCGTTTCAGATAATCGATGGGCATGGCAGCATAGCCTGGAAGCGGTTAAGTCTTGATTTTAGATCGGGTTTTTGGCGATGAGTACCGCGTTGGAGGATGCCCTGGCAGCGGCGCTTGCCTGGTTCGCCCTGCCGCAATTCGGCTTGTCGACGGTTTTCATCACTGCATTTGTATCGGCAACCCTTTTGCCCATGGGTTCGGAACCGGTTGTTTTTGGCTATGTCAAACTTAATCCTGATCAGTTCTGGCTGACGATCGGGGTTGCAACCCTGGGCAACACACTGGGTGGTGTGCTCGATTATTGGATGGGCCGCGGAGCACAAAGTGCAGCAGCTGCGATGGGTGCGTTAGGGAATAACGGGGGCAGGCGTTATCTCGGCTGGTTCGAAAAGATGGGCCCCAAGGTATTGATTCTCGCCTGGCTGCCGATTGTTGGTGACCCCTTATGTGCGGTAGCAGGCTGGTTGCGGCTCGCCTTCTGGCCTTGCCTTGTCTGGATAGCGATTGGCAAGTGCTTGCGCTACATCAGCATGACCTGGTTGCTGATGGAGGTTCCCGATCAGTTCTGGAAATCGCTCCTGCCGTTAGCATGATTCAAACCCTTGATGAGGCTCGCAAGCAAAACAAAGCGGTCTTACGAAGCGGTATTCGCGCTGTAGGGAAATGCTGCGATGCGAGAAAGTCTACGTACAATCAATAGATGAAAGCTCCGCAAAGCAGGTTTTGATGAATGCTCCGCTAACCGAGGCCCTAAGACCCATTGAGCAAGCCGAAGCAAAGGCGTCGTCTGCTCAACGACTTCGCGAAATCCCGTACAACTACACCTCGTTTTCAGATCGAGAGATCGTTATCCGCTTGCTTGGTGAGCGAGGCTGGTCTTTGGTCGAACGTCTGCGTTCACAGCGAAGAACTGGACGTTCGGCGCGCATGCTGTACGAGGTCCTCGGTGATATTTGGGTCGTCGAGCGAAACCCTTATCTCCAAGATGATTTAATCGATAACCCTAAACGACAGGGCTTATTGATCGAGGCATTGCACCATCGGCTTGGTGAGATCGAAAAGCGTGGTGAAGATGGCACAGGACTCTCAGACGATGTCGCAGCGCTCCTCGAACTCGCAAGGCGGGCGGTGGCGCGTTTTGAGCAGCAACTCTCTCAAGCCTCATCAATGCGTAAACGCGCCTTGCGTCTGCTTGCCAAACATACCGCTAAAGACAATATTTGTTTTGACGCCATGTCGCGGGTGTCGCACGTAACTGATGCGACCGATTGGCGGGTTGAGTATCCTTTTGTAGTGCTTGCGCCCGACTCAGAAGCGGAGGTGGCGGCCCTTGTTAAAGCCTGTATCGATCTGGATTTGACCATTATCCCTCGTGGCGGTGGTACAGGTTATACCGGTGGTGCTATTCCTTTGCATCCAATGTCTGCCGTGATCAATACCGAAAAACTCGAGCAACTTGGCGAGGTACAGCTCGTTGCCAATTACCTGGCTTGACCGATGAAGTGGCGGTCATCGAAACCCAAGCTGGGGCGGTCACCAAGCGAGTTACCGAAGCCGCTGACCGGGCAGGTTTTGTGTTCGCTGTTGACCCCACGTCTTGGGAAGCCTCGTGTATCGGCGGCAACATTGCAATGAACGCCGGTGGCAAAAAGGCTGTGCTCTGGGGAACCGCACTCGATAATCTTGCCTGGTGGCGCATGGTCGATCCGCAGGGTAACTGGCTCGAGGTGACCCGAATTGGCCATAACCTGGGCAAAATCCACGATGCCGATGTCGCCAATTTCGCATTGCATTGGTACGCTCCCAATCAGCTTGCTGCAAACGGTCAAATGCAGGGAGCAGCAATTCGATCTGAAAACTTGAGCATAGCCGGCGATCGTTTCCGAAAACTCGGGCTCGGAAAGGATGTGACCGATAAATTTTTAAGCGGTCTTCCTGGTGTTCAAAAAGAAGGCACAGATGGCCTTATTACTGCGGCCCGCTGGATTTTGCATCGAATGCCTTCGTTTACCCGAACGGTTTGTCTTGAGTTTTTTGGACAGGCCGCACTTGCTGTGCCTTCAATTGTCGAAATTAAGGCTTATCTGGATCAGCGCCCAGGAGGCGCGTTATTGGCCGGGCTTGAACATCTTGATGAGCGCTACCTGCGTGCGGTGGGCTACGCCACCAAATCGCGTCGAGGCGGCTTACCGAAAATGGTGTTGATTGGCGATATCGTGGGCGATGATGAGAGCGCTGTTGCTCGTGCAAGCGCCGAGGTTGTGCGCCTGGCGAACCTGCGAAGTGGCGAAGGTTTTATTGCGGTCAGTGCCGAATCACGCAAAACGTTTTGGGCTGATCGAGGACGTACCGCGGCGATCGCAAGACATACCA
>JALQWJ010000091.1 GCA_023258775.1 Burkholderiaceae bacterium
TTCATTGCGTGGATCAGAAATTGTGTACACAGGGTGACCAAAACCAATAACAACTTCCTTGGCCTCTACGCGCTTGCGAATATCTGCTTCTGCTTCATCAGGTGTTGAGTAGCGACGCTGAATCTCAAGTGCAACCTCATTTGCTCCACCATGCTTGGGACCCCGTAAGGCACCGATCCCACCTGCAATGGCTGAGTACATATCTGAACCAGTGCCCGCAATGACACGACAGGCGAAGGTTGAGGCGTTATATTCATGCTCGGCGTAAAGATTCAGGCTTGTGTGCATTGCTCGCACCCATAACTCATCGGGCGACTTGCCATGCAACAAATGCAAAAAGTGTGCAGCGATTGAATCGTCTTCGGTCTCAAGTTCAATTCGGCGACCATTGATCGCATAGTGATACCAATAAAGCAGCACTGACCCAAGATTTGCCATCAGTCGATCAGCAATGTCACGAGCACCCGGGGTATTGTGATCGTCCTTCTCTGGTAAAACGCATCCGAGGGCGGATACACCGGTACGCATGACATCCATGGGGTGACTACCTGCGGGGAGAGACTCCAGAATCGTCTTCACCGCTGCTGGTAATCCGCGCAGCGCTTGGAGCTTATTTTTATAACCATGCAGCTCGGCATGGTTAGGTAGCTTGCCATGAACAAGCAAGTACGCGACCTCTTCAAATTCAGCCTGCTCAGCAATATCGAGAATGTCATACCCCCGATAATGCAAATCATTTCCTGTTCGGCCTACGGTACAAAGTGCGGTGTTGCCAGCCGTAACACCTGAAAGGGCAACAGATTTCTTTGGCTTGATGGCTGGGGTGCTGGCCACGGTACTTTCACTCATCAATGCTTTCCTTTGGCAAAAAGTTGATCCAAGCGATGTTCGAATTCCCAGTATCCGATTGCGTCGTATAAGTCCTGTCGGGTTTGCATTTGGTCAAGTACTGCAGCCTGGCCTCCGTCTTTTCTAATTGTTTGGTAGACCGTCTCGGCTGCCTTATTCATCGCTCTAAATGCTGATAAGGGGTAGAGCACCATGGCGCAACCTGCTGCGGCGAGCTCATCGGTTTTAAAAAGAGGTGTTTGTCCAAACTCCGTGATGTTGGCCAGGATAGGTACTTTGACTGCATCGGCAAATGATCGATACATCGGCAGATCAGTAATGGCCTCGGGGAATATCATGTCTGCGCCGGCCTCGACACAGGCAAGTGCGCGCTCAACGGCGGGCTCCAGACCTTCAACGGCAATTGCATCAGTTCGCGCCATAATAACAAAATTTGGATCAGTTCGCGCATCGGCCGCCGCTTTGATACGGTCAACCATTTCATCTTTCGATACGATCTCTTTGTTAGGCCGATGTCCGCAGCGCTTGGCACCCACCTGATCTTCAATATGCATGGCTGCAGCGCCAAACTTGATGAGTGATTTCACCGTTCGCGCCACATTAAATGCCGAAGCTCCGAAGCCGGTATCAACGTCAACAAGTAGTGGTAGATCGCATACATCAGTGATCCGCCGAACATCGGTGAGCACATCGTCGAGTCCTGAGATACCAAGGTCAGGCAGCCCCAGAGAGCCCGCTGCAACGCCGCCACCAGAGAGGTAAATGGCTCGATAGCCTGCCCGCTTAGCGAGCAAGGCGTGATTCGCATTAATCGCGCCTACGATTTGCAAGGGCTTTTCCTGAATTACCGCGTCACGAAACTTCAGACCGGGACTACCCATGAATCAACTCCTCATTGCCGGGTACTTGTCGGCATCTTTTTCAAGGCTCCGATGTTTGCCCGCATGTTATGTTTTCTGGCGGCCATAGCAGCGCATGCTAGCCATGGCCAATGGATGCTGTGGTCAAGCGAGCAAGTGAGCAACCGCATCGCGTTCCTCATTCAACTCCTTGAGCGTGATGGCAATTCGCGCTTCACTGAAACTGTCAATCTCGAGCCCTTGGATGATGCTGTAGTCACCGTCCTGACAGGTCACTGGAAATCCAAACATCAAATCCTGTGGGATGCCGTAGGAGCCATCGGAAGCGATGCCCATCGTCGTCCACTCGCCGCCGGTACCGTGGGCCCAGTCTCGCATATGGTCAATAGCGGCATTGGCTGCGGATGCAGCTGAAGAAAGACCGCGCGCCTCGATAATGGCTGCGCCGCGCTTGCCAACAGTTGGCAGAAAAACATCACGGTTCCAGGCATCGTCGTTAATCATTTCCTTCACCGATTTACCGCCAATCGTGGCAAATCGATAATCGGCATACATGGTGGGCGAATGGTTACCCCAGACGCAAAGCTTTCGAATCTCAGCGACTGCTTTCCCCGTGCGCGATGCGATTTGCGATAGGGCTCGGTTATGGTCCAGACGCAACATGGCAGTGAATTGCCGCTTATTAATCGATGGCGCTGATTTCATCGCAATGTAAGCGTTGGTATTTGCAGGGTTTCCAACAACCAGCACCTTCACATCACGCGAGGCTGACTGATCCAGTGCTTTACCCTGAGCTGTGAAAATCGCCGCGTTGGCGCTCAGCAAATCCTTTCGTTCCATGCCAGGACCGCGCGGACGTGCGCCAACAAGCAAGGCATAGTCGGTGTCTTTGAACGCCTTGGTTGGGTCGTTGTGCGCCTCCATACCCGCAAGCAGGGGGAAGGCACAATCTTCGAGTTCCATCATGACGCCCTTAAGCGCCTTTTGGGCCTTTTCGTCGGCAATCTCCAGCAACTGCAAGATCACTGGCTGGTCTTTCCCGAGCATCTCACCCGATGCGATACGAAACAAAAGGGCATATCCGATCTGTCCGGCTGCGCCGGTCACTGCGACCCGTTTGGCTGTCTTACTCATGACTCTTCCTGATGATAAGTTAACGTGGGAATGCTTCGAAGATGCTTTTACAGACTTTCCATGCCAGCGTTGGGATGAACGCTGGTCTTTTTTGATGCACGCGTTGGCTCTGGGGTTATTGTAGAGGCATGAAACGTTGTCGTCAAAGACTTTTATGTCTTATATAAGAGATAAGTTACTAGACAAGCATGGCGGCCCATGATTCAATCAGGATATGTCGCGCGATTTATTGAGCCTAAACCAAGCGACTAGCCGCCAGGAGGCGCCTAGTCTCGGCCCGGACCTGTCCGGCTTGCCTAAAGCCGCCAGTGAGCTTCCTGGAATTGGCGCTGAAGCTAGCAAAGAAGCTTTCGATGCGCCGACTTTCAGCCCGCTTTACCGACAGATCAAGGACAGGCTGATGCGTGCCCTTGATTCAGGGGAGTGGCAACCCGGCCAAATGGTGCCGAGTGAACACGAACTTGCCAAGCGCTACGGCGTTAGCCAGGGCACGGTACGAAAGGCGATCGAAGAATTGGCTGCTGAGCATGTTTTGGTTCGGCACCAGGGTAAGGGCACCTTTGTGTCTAGCCATCATGAGGAACGCGCACAGTTCCGTTTTTTGCGTTTGCGCAGGGACGCGGGTGGTCTGCCGGCAACTGAAAGCAGCATTCTTGAGTGCAGGCGTGTGCGTCCGCCGGCTGACGTTACCCGAGAGCTTCAAATGCGGGCAGGCGAATCCGCAGTTTTTATAAGACGCATGCTGACTGTCGATGCTTTTCCGGCGGTTCTTGACGAATTATGGTTGCCTGGGAGTCTTTTCCGCGGGCTCACTCAAGAGCGCTTACAACAATATAAAGGGCCGCTCTACGCGCTATTTGAGGCGAGCTTCGGTACGCGCATGCTTAAAGCGCGCGAGCAACTCAAGGCGATTTCATGTCCGGCAGATCAAGCACTTTTATTGGGGATCGAAGTTGGTAAGCCAGTTTTGTTGGTGGATAGGCTTTCAACCACCTACCAAGACAGGCCCGTAGAAGTCCGGCGAGGCTTTTACCTCACCGAAAAACATCACTACTTTAACGCCTTGGTTTGAGCATGCTTTGTGAAAGCCAGGGATTTGACGCAAAATGCGGCAGCCGCAAAGCAAATGTCCTTGTGCAGTCCCCTGACGAGGTCGCTTTCGCAGCCAAGGTCCGCAGAGTCCTGGCTATTCGATAAGGGAGTTTTCTGGTGAGTTCAACACGTCCGCAGTTTCGGAACATTCATGTTTCGCAAATTCTTAGTTATCGTCTGCCACTTGCGGGTGTGGTGTCGATTTTGCATCGCCTGAGCGGCGCCTTCCTATTTCTAATCGGCATACCGCTTGTTCTTTTTGTCCTCGACCAGAGTATTGCCTCCGAAATGACGCATGCCAGGCTGAGCGCAATGCTGGGCCACCCGCTGGCCAAGCTAGTCTGCCTTGGGGTGATTTGGGCATTTCTGCATCACGCCATCGCTGGGATTCGCTACCTGATTCTGGATCTGCATATCGGTACTGCGAAAGAGCAGGCGCGCTCAAGCGCAAGAATCGTTTTGATCTTGAGCCTGTCAATGACGGCTGTCGTTGCACTTCGTCTTTTTGGAGCGTTTTAACATGGCTAGCAGACGAATTGTGACCGGTGCTCACTATGGCCTAAAGGACTGGCTTGCTCAGCGTATTACAGCTGTCATGCTTCTTGTGTACACCCTGGTGTTGCTTGGTGCTGTAAGTCTCGGATCGGCAGCGACCTACGATCAATGGGCAGGACTTTTCGCGCAAGGCTGGTTCAAGATCATCACACTGCTGGCCATGCTGGCCTTGTGCTGGCACGCCTGGGTTGGGGTGCGTGATATTTATATGGACTATATCAAACCAACCGCCATTCGCTTAAGTCTTCAAGTGCTGACAATCATCGGTTTGATCGCTTATTTATGTTGGACCGTGCTGATTCTTTGGAAGGTTTGAGGTTAGCAAGCGCACCGACTTCAAGCTTGATACGTTGCAAACATTGAGGCATTAAATATGACGGAAATCGTAAGCCACTTGGCCAATAATCTCCCACGACGCCGATTTGATGCGGTCATTGTTGGCGCTGGCGGTTCGGGGATGCGTTGTTCTTTACAGCTTGCTCAGGCGGGCTATAGCGTTGCAGTCTTGAGCAAGGTGTTTCCTACTCGTTCACATACAGTTGCTGCTCAGGGCGGTATCGGGGCGGCCCTCGGGAACATGTCTGAAGACAGTTGGTACTGGCATATGTTCGACACCGTGAAGGGGTCTGACTACCTTGGAGACCAGGACGCCATTGAATTCATGTGCCGCGAAGCACCAAAAGTGGTTTATGAATTAGAGCACTTTGGGATGCCCTTTGACCGTAACCCCGACGGTACGATTTACCAGCGACCCTTTGGTGGACACACTGCCAACTTTGGTGAGAAGCCGGTTCAGCGTGCTTGTGCAGCGGCTGATCGCACAGGCCACGCGTTGCTTCACACCCTGTATCAGCGCAATGTGCAGGCGCGTACTCAGTTTTTTGTTGAGTGGATGGCGCTCGATTTGATTCGTGATGCTCAGGGCGCAGTGGTTGGTGTGGTCGCCCTGGAGATGGAAACAGGCGAAGTCATGTTGTTGCAATCCAAAGTAACGGTGCTTGCAACCGGAGGGGCAGGGCGTATCTGGCAGGCCTCCACAAATGCCTTTATCAACACCGGCGATGGCATGGGCATGGCGGCACGTTCAGGCATACCCTTGGAAGACATGGAATTCTGGCAGTTCCACCCGACAGGCGTGGCAGGCGCTGGCGTGCTAATCACCGAGGGCGTACGTGGCGAGGGTGGGATTTTGCTGAACAAACATGGCGAGCGATTCATGGAACGTTATGCGCCAACACTTAAAGATCTCGCGCCACGAGATTTTGTTTCGCGATCAATGGACCAGGAAATTAAAGAAGGGCGGGGATGTGGCGAGCATGGTGATCATGTTCTTTTAAAGCTTGATCATCTCGGCGCAGAGACTATCCTCAAACGCCTGCCTTCGATTCGCGAGATTGCAATCAAATTTGCAAATGTCGATCCGATTAAAGATCCTATCCCAGTAGTGCCAACGATCCACTATCAAATGGGCGGTATCCCAACGAATTATCACGGAGAGGTTGTTGTTCCTAAGGCCGGCAACCCCAACACAGTTGTCCCGGGCCTTTATGCGATTGGTGAGTGTGCTTGCGTGTCGGTACATGGCGCAAACAGACTTGGTACCAACTCCTTGCTCGATTTATTGGTTTTTGGTCGTGCAGCAGGAAACCACATCGTTTCAAACAAACTAAGCGCCGAGGAGTTCAGAGATTTACCCGCTGATGCTGGCGATGCGTCGCTGGCAAGGCTTGCCCGACTTGAGGGATCGAGCTCTGGTGAGAACGTTCAGGATGTCGCCAATGACGTTCGCAAGACCATGCAAGCACATTGTGGAGTGTTTAGGACAGAAGAATTACTCAAAGAGGGTGTTAAAAAGATTGCCGAGATCGATGAG
>JALQWJ010000092.1 GCA_023258775.1 Burkholderiaceae bacterium
CTCGTGCACTCGAGGTGTTTCGCATGAGCGGCAGGCCGATTAGCGCGTGGATTTCCGATCAAGCCGGCACTGAGCCAACAAAAGAGCAGGAAACGCTTCAATGGATAAGCCTTGAGCCTCACGATCGCAGCTGGTTACATCAACGCATTGCGGCACGTTTTAAGCAAATGCTCATGCACGGACTTCTCGACGAAGTCTCAAGACTGATGGCCCAACCGGGTATGCATCCAACACTGGCTTCGATGCGTGCTGTGGGCTATCGGCAATGTCTGCAATGGCTGCTCGGTCAGGCCAAAAAAGGAAACTCACTTGAGGACCAAGGCATTGCCGCCACGAGACAGTTTGCCAAACGCCAGCTCACGTGGCTTCGCAGCATGCCGCAGCGGCAAGTGTTTGCCTGCGATGATTCGAGTGCCGTGCGCGCAGCGCAACAAAAATTGGAAGAAGCGCTGTCTTCAAGCGATTAACATTGGCACCAGGCACTTTGCCCTGCAAACATGCCGTATCACGAGCTGATATCAACGATGGGGCGTCCAGGAACCTGCTTGACCACATTGCCGATAACAAAGACTTTTTCGCCGGCTGCAACCAGTTCGGCCTGGATTTGCTGAGCTTCTTGCGGATCAACCACCGCAATCATCCCGAGTCCGTTATTAAAAACCCGATCCATTTCTGCGCTTTCAATCGCGCCCTCTTCGGCAAGCCAGTTGAAAATGCTCGGCCGCTGCCAGCTCGAACGCTCAAGCTGCGCGGCGCATCCCTCGGGTAGCACGCGCGGCAAATTGCCAACGATCCCGCCTCCGGTAATGTGAGCAAGCGCTTTGATGCGCCCCGCTTGCATTGGCGCCAAAAGCGAGGCCACATAAATTCGCGTTGGCGTCATTAAAATATCGGCGAGCCGTCGGCCGTCGAGCTCTTCGGTTAAATGCTCAGCACTTATGGCACCAAAGCGCCGCATCAACACCTGTCGAACCAGCGAAAAACCATTGGCGTGGACACCGCTCGATGCCAGACCAAGCAGTCGATCACCTGGCTTGACCTTTGCCCCATCTACGATTGAAGACTTTTCAACCACGCCGACCGCAAAGCCTGCCAGGTCATATTCGCCATCGGGGTAACTATCGGGCATTTCGGCAGTTTCTCCACCGATTAGGGCGCAACCAGCAAGCTCACAACCCCTGGCAATCCCCGAGATGACCTGTTCTGCCTGACCAAGCTGAAGTTTGCCGCAGGCGAAATAGTCTAAAAAAAAGAGCGGTTCAGCGCCTTGGACCAAAATATCATTAACCGACATCGCAACCAAATCAATCCCAACAGTATCGTGACGGTCGAGGGCAAAGGCCATTCTCAGCTTGGTACCAACACCATCGGTACCAGACACCAGCACCGGTTCCCGGTATCGCCGTGGGACTTCAAAAAGCGCGCCAAAACCACCAATGCCTGCAAGCACACCCTCGCGTAAGGTTTGGCGTGCGAGCGGCTTGATGCGGTCAACCAGCGCATCGCCAGCGTCGATATCAACGCCCGCGTCTTTGTAGCTCAAAGGAGCCTTCATGTCAGGGTTTGGCGCCATATCACTCACTTAAGGTTACGTAGAATGCGAGTTTACGATGTCATGTCATGTCCACGCCAAACCAAGACGCACTCGCACTTGAAGTCAGCTTTGTGCCTGATCTCAGCCACTTTGTTGCTGGCCCCAATGCAGAGCTCCTGGACCGTCTAAAGCGGATCGGCAGTGGCAAGGCTGGCTTTGTATCGCTTCATCTTTGGGGTGAGGAAGGTGCTGGTAAATCGTTTCTTTGCGCTTGTTTACGCGCGACGGGAAGACGATTCAATACCAATTCCTCGAGTTTCGAAGCCAACACCTTGAGCGACTCGTTCTTTGAAATCCATGACGATATTCAGTCAACAAACAACACCCAGCAAAAGCAGCTTTTGCAACGTTTTAATCAGTTGCGTCAGTTCGATCAAGGTCTTTGGTTGAGCACAAGCCAGCTGCCGCCTGCGCAACTTCACTTGCTGCCCGACTTGCAATCACGACTGAGCTGGGGCCTTGTCTATGAGCTCAAAACGCTGGCCGATGAGGATAAACTCACCGCGCTTCAGGCTTGGACACAAGCGCGCGGCCTACCACTTGCGGTCGATGTTTTGCCTTGGCTACTACGCCACGAAAGCCGTAATTTGGCGCATCTCACCCGATTGCTACTTGACTTTGACCGATTTGGCTTGCAAAGCAAACGCTCGCTGAGCCTGCCGCTTTTGCGTCAGTGGCTGCAGGAACAATACCCCGCTCGAGCTGAGCCAAAACCCCTGGGTTAACATCGAACGTTATGCAACTCGCACTTTTTGATCTCGACCACACCCTCATTCCCACCGACAGCGATCACGCCTGGGGGCAGTTTCTGGTCAGTCGAGGCGAAGTCGATGCCAAACACTATGCCGCTGCGAATGATCGTTTTTATCAGCAGTATTGCGATGGCACACTCGATATCGAGGTCTATTTACGCTTTGCACTTGCACCGCTCGCCCGGATCGAGCCCGCGCATTTGATTGCGCTACAGCGAGCATTTATGCAAGAAGTGATTGAGCCGCTCATCACACCTCAAGCGCTCGCATTGGTGAATCAGCATCGTGAGCGCGGTGATGTTTGCCTCATGATTACCGCAACCAATGAGTTCGTGACAGCGCCGATTGCGGCCCGTTTTGGCATTGAACACCTGATTGCCTGTGGCGTTGAACGCATCGACGGACGCTACACCGGCCAACCTCAGGGTACGCCTTCGTTCCGAGAAGGTAAGGTTTTGAGGCTCATCCAGTGGATTGAGGCCTGCGGTCATCAGGTCGAGCCGCTGCTCGGCAAAGCAAGCTTTTACTCAGACTCTGCCAATGACATAGCCTTGCTTGAACGGGTTGGGTTTCCCGTGGCTACTAACGCCGACAATCGTTTGCGCGAGCATGCTAGGGCCAAGGGGTGGTCCTGCCTGGAGTTATTCGTTGAGGACGGCGCGCCGGTCAGCCTAACAAGTCATGACAGTGGTTTGGTGGCAGATCCAAACGCGCTTGCGACACAACAAGGGCCTCGATGATCCGCAAACTGCTTGGCAAAATTTTTCGGCGCAAAAGCAGCGTCGAAGAGCATCCAAAAGTCTCTGTGAAACGACAAGTCGAAGTCATGCGCGCAAGCGAGCTCGACCTTGATTTGGCGGCAGTCTCCCACGCCGCCATGCGCACCTGCGAAACCTTACAGCAGGCTGGCTTTCAGGCTTTTGTGGTCGGTGGCGGTGTGCGGGATCTGCTGCTTGGTCGCCGCCCCAAAGACTTTGATGTTGCAACCAATGCAACGCCTGAAGAAGTGGTGAAACTCTTCAGGCGGGCAAGAACCATTGGTCGGCGTTTCCAAATCGTTCATGTGCATTTTGGTCGCGAATTGATCGAAGTCTCAACCTTTCGCGCGATTCAAACCGAAGCCGAAACCGATGCCCACGGGCGCGTGCTCAAGGATAACGTCTGGGGCAGCCAGGAAGAAGACGCTGCTCGGCGCGATTTCACCGTCAACGCGCTGTATTTGGATCCGATTCGCGATCAATTGCTGGATTATCACCAAGGCTATCGCGACCTTCAGGCGCGAACCTTGCGGATGATTGGTGATCCTGCAACTCGCTATCGCGAAGACCCGGTGCGAATGCTGCGGGTTGCCCGTTTTGCCGCAAAACTTAACTTTGGTATTGAACCGCAAACCCGAGCGCCGATCGCATCGATGGCCGATTTGCTAACTCATGTCCCTGCAGCGCGCCTATTTGATGAATTACTCAAGTTGCTCACGAGTGGCCATGCGCTTGCTTGCATTCAAACGCTGCGAACTGAAGGCCTGCACCACGGCCTGCTACCACTGCTTGATGGCATTTTCGCAAGCGAGGCAGGTGAGCGCTTCATCCAGCAAGCGCTCAGCAATACCGATGCAAGAATCGCGGCGGAAAAATCGATTTCTCCAGGTTTTTTGCTCGCTGCCCTACTTTGGCCCCAGGTTCTAGGCGCCTGGCAAAAGCGTTTGGCACAAGGTGAACACAATACCCCTGCCCTGATGGCAGCGGCAGATGAGGTGTTGGAACAACAATCCGACCGCCTTGCTATTCAGAAGCGGTTTGCTGCCGATATGCGCGAGATCTGGGCCATGCAAATACGCTTTGAACGATGCACAGGTCGAGCGCCCTGGCGTCTGATGGAGCATTTGCGTTTTCGCGCTGGCTTTGATTTCCTGCTTCTGAGGGCACAGGCAGGTGAGCCTTGTGAAGCGCTTGCAAGTTGGTGGGATAGTTTTGTTCAAGCGGAGGAATTGGATCGCGAGGATTTAATTCAACGCGCACCACAGCGCCAGGCAAGTGGCCCACGGCGTAGTCCTCGACGCAGGCGACGGGATCAACGTGAAACAGGCTGAGGCTTCTTGCTATTTGCAGCAGCCTGAGGCTTCTCGTTGGTTGCAGCAGCCCGAGGCTACTCGATATTTCGTGGGGCTCGGGGCCAACTTGGGCGATCGGATTGAAACCCTAAAGACCGCAATCTCGCTCTTAACACCCTGGCTTGTTACAGGCAGCTTGCGTCAGTCCTCATTTTGGGAAAGCGAGGCATTGGGCGGGCCAGGACCGAATTACATCAACGCGGTGATTCAGTTTGACAGCCCGCTCAGTGCAATAGCACTGCTCGACACCATGCAGTCGATTGAAAGCACGCTCGGTCGCCAACGCTCTACTGTCAACGCCCCGCGAACCCTTGACTTGGATCTACTCCTTGTCGAAGATCTCCAAATACAGCTTGAAAGACTCATCATCCCGCACCCAAGAATGCATCAACGCGCCTTTGTGCTGTATCCCTTACTTGAACTCGATTCCGGGCTGACCATCCCAGGGCTTGGCGCTGCATCCGATTGGCTTGGCACCATCGGCAGCCAAGTTTGTCGACGCTGGATCGACTGATGCAAAAGCCGGCTGCCCTTCGCCCGCGAAACCCGCGACGCGATTATGCTTCGAGCCCAAGCAACGAGCGCAACACGCTCAATCCCTTTGAGCGATTTGCTCATATTGTTGTTGAAGGTCCGATTGGTGTGGGTAAGACCTCGCTTGCCAGTGCGCTCGCTTCGCGTTTCGGTGCCCAGATGCAACTTGAAGCGCCCCAGGACAATCCCTTCCTGAGCCGTTTTTACCAGGAAGGCGAACGCTGGGCGCTGGCCACACAACTCCATTTTCTTTTCCAACGCATCGACCAACTCAGTCAGATCGATGTCAGCACACAAAACAATGCTTATATTGTTGGCGATTTCTTGATCGAAAAAGATAAGCTCTTTGCACAGCTCACCCTCGATGACGATGAACTCGCCCTATATGAGCGTATCGTGGCGGCACAAAGCATAAGTCTGCCTAAACCTGATCTGGTCATTTATCTGCAGGCTAGCGCGCAACATTTGCTCGATCGGGTTAGTCGACGGGGCATCAGCATGGAAAAGGGAATATCGGCAGATTACTTGGGCGAATTATCGGAGCGCTACACCCGCTTTTTTCATCACTACGATGGCTCACCGCTCATCATTGTGAATACCGATCACTGGAACCCTGTTGACCGCTCCGATGATTTTGAGTTGCTCATTGAGCAAACGGTCGGACTGCGAGGGCGACGCGCCTTTTTCAGCCTTGCAGACTAAAGCCGATTCGAGGCCGCGCTCAGCGGCGCATTTGTTTTGGGTGTTTTCCCAGCTGGCGCTTTCGGGCTTCGGCGGTGTTTTGCCAATTGCCGAAGATCGCCTTGTTCGAAAAGAGGCCTGGATCAGCGCCCAGGACTTCCTCGAAACCTTAGCGCTTGCCCAAGTACTGCCTGGCCCAAACATTTGCAATATGGCCATCATGCTGGGCGATCGCTTTCACGGCACCCGAGGTGCCTTGGCCGCGCTTGCTGGCTTGTTACTGCCGCCTTTATTGCCGGTACTGCTGATTGCCTATTTGTATAGCACATGGTCCGACTCAGCAACCGTAGCAGGTGCGCTGCGGGCTATGGCGATGGCGGCAGCAGGTTTAATTCTGGCCATGACCTTGCGGCTATCAAAAGCCCTCAAGCACCCCAAAACTGATGGGCTGATTGCATGCCTGATGCTCGCTGCCCTGCTCTTGCTTCGCCTGCCTATGCTTTATGCACTCGGTCTCGTTGGAACGATTTCACTGGGCCTTGCCTGGCGTCGTCAATCAAAGCGCAAAGACTAAGCCATGAGTGCGACCCTGCAGTTTTCGCTTGAAGCCCTAAACCAGACCGACTGGGGTTTACTGCTCGATTTACTTGCCCATTTCGCAGGGCTTTCGGTGATGTCCGTGGGG
>JALQWJ010000093.1 GCA_023258775.1 Burkholderiaceae bacterium
TTGGCGAAGCCCGACTGCGACGCTTTCTTGTCGCGCCAAAGGGCTCGGAGGTCACGGGTATTACAGAGACTACTGATGGCAAGACCCTTTTTGTCAATATCCAGCATCCGGGCGAGAACACGCCAGCGATCGGGACAGCGGCTGACTTCGCCTATCAAAGCGTCTGGCCGACAAACGGCGGCGGTATCACTGCCGGCGCGTACGGTCCTGGTAAGCGCCCTCGTTCCGCCACACTGATTATTTCGCGCACTGATGGCGGAAAAATCGGTCTGTAATGCGTTTTAGATCGCAGCTATCCGGACTTATCGGATTGCTGCTTTTACTCGGTGCTTGCTCTTCAGGGAGCGATGCACCGAGTCAAGCAACTGGCAACACCAACCAGGGCACAAGCGGCCAAGGCTCAAACCCAGTTTCAGCAGCAGGATCAGCGCAAGGCCCAGATCCACAACGCGCATTGCAATGGCACTTAAGCCTTGCTGAATTCTCCCCACAGGGCACAACACAATCCTCAAGCGAAACTCGTCCGCTATACGATTTAGCATTAGGCAATCTCAGCGAGCGTGGTCGTGGTGTTAGGATCGCTCTTATTGATGGAACGGTTGACACCACGCACCCTGACCTTTTGGGGCGACTTCTTGATTCATCGGCGATCTGCTGCGACTGGGTCCCGCTTACCCGGCAAAACAACTCATCCAGTGCGAGTCCTGATAGCGCTATGCGCTCAAGGGTCGCTGAAACGGGTCATGCCACGGGGCTTGCCGCACTGATTGCCGCAACTGAAAACAACAGCATCGGAGGCCGTGGCATTGCGCCAGCAGCAACGCTCATCAGCCTTAATGCGATCGCTAGCGGCGACGACAGCCGGCTTGTACAGGCACTACAGGTTGCTTTGGGTAGTGGTGCATCGGTGATCAACAACAGTTGGTCCCCGCCAGATCCCAATGAGGGCGGCAGCCGAAGCTTTTATCCTGCGCCACAAGCTTGGTACAGCGCCCTTGATGAGGCGCAAAGCAAGGGGCGCTCGGGCTTAGGCGCCATCATCGTAAAAGCAGCCGGTAATGGTGGTGCAGCCTTCAGTCCGTCGCGGCTTCGCAGCGACTCGGCAGACTCTGCTAATTATGATGGCTATGCACAACACCCTGCTGTCATCGGCGTTGGCGCTGTGGATGCTTTTGCAAGACCACTTGCTTTATCGGAGCCCGGTGCCCAGGTACTCGTTTCAGCCTTTTCGTCCCAGACAAATAGCCCAAGCCTGTCGACCGGTACGGAAGAGCTGCCCTCGGGAACCTCAAGCGCCGCTGCTATGGTGAGTGCCTTAAGCGCTTTAATGCTTGAAGCAAACCCCGGCTTAACTTGGCGCGATCTGCGCTGGATTCTTGCGACTACCGCGCGTCCTGTACCAGGCTACGACCAACCAGGTATCAGCAGCGCACAATCGCTGCTTCGCAGCCACGGCTACCACCAGCAAGTCGGGTTTGGGCTGGTCGATGCTGGCGCAGCGGTTCAATCCGCCAAAAGCTTTCAAGGTTTACCGCCCTTACTGAATTGTTCACTTAATGCAAAAAAAGATGCTCCGATCGTTACGCGAGTTAGTACCGGTGAGCAATTTGCTATGCCGTGGCATCAGGTAGCGATAGCCCGAGAAAACTCAAAAATTTCATTTTCCTTTGATTTGGCAAAGGCTCAGTGCTCCATTGATCGCATCGAAAGCGTGGTGCTTTCGCTTGCTAGCTCGCATCAAGACGCAACAGGCTTGCGCATCACACTGATTAGTCCGCTTGGTCACGGTGTTCAGTTCGCAGCGCCGCGTGATTGCGCTCATACGGTCTGCACGAACTTAAATCAAGGCTTTCGGTTTCATAGCGTTCGCTTTATGGCAGAACCCGCTGCGGGTCGCTGGACCCTTCAGATCAGTGAGGAAAGCGGCAAATCAATTGGGACCCTTAGCAGGCTCCAGTTAAGCTTTTTGGGTCACTAAACCGCTTGCAAAAAAAAGCCTGCGATTTGGCAGGCTGAATACCCCACGCGTCGCGGGGTTGGGAGACAACCCGGAGGACGGGCTGTGATGTCAATTTAACTTGACATCTTTAGTTTGTCAATCTGTTTTGACTTTATTGTTCTGGACAATTAAAGTTATTGCATCGCGTATCGCAATCGCTTTTCGTTTGGTTCGACAAGGAAACTTAACGGCGCCCGCTTCCCATGACCGAAGGTTTTGAACGCTGCTTTACATCCACCATGGAGACAAGCCAGTCTTCAATTGAGGCTGTCTTTCTGAAACAGGTTGTGCCGCTTATTGCTGGGCAGCAAAAGCTCAAAGCGCAAGTTAATCCCACCATAACCGCCGAGGACTTTGATCACTTTTGTCGGTATTGCCGATGCGGCGATGCAGCCTCGCTTGATGCGCTTTGCCAGACTTGGATTGCGCGCGGCATCGCTGCCGAAACGATGGTGGATTCGGCGATCACGGCGGCCGCCCAGGGTTTTGGACAGGCATGGCTTGATGATCAATGCAACTTTGCCGAAGTGACACAAGCATGCTGGCAGTTGCAGCTCGTCTTGCAGCGCCTTAGCCCAGAACTTGAGACGAAGCAAGGCTTGGCAGGGCAGCAAATCAGCGAAAACCATACACAGGCGCAGCTTGAGCTGGCGTCAAGAAGTCGCCCGTTTGGGCTTGCTCAAAAGCCACGCGCACTGGTGCTTGCTGCAGAGCGCGGTAGCCACAGGCTCGGCCTCATGATTGCATCAAGCCTGTTGCGGCGAGAGGGCCTTGAGGTAGCGAGCGGCAGCTTTTCAGCGCGTTCGCCTTTCATCAATGACAAGCATGATCTTGAGGATCCGCGCTTGCGCTTACTTGCCTTAAGTCTTGCCTGCAGCGAAGAACTTAAAGCCTGTCGGGCGCTTGTCAAACAGATCCGAAGGCAGCGCCCCGATGTTTTCATCGTCATTGGTGGCTGTCTGATCAGCCGCGACGCTAGCCCGCGATCACTCGGTCTTAAGGCCGATGCTGTAATCCATGGCAAGCCTGCCTGGCGAGAGATTCTCGAAGGTTATAATATTTTTTACTGAAGAACGTTTTAAAAAGATGATTTGAACTTGGCTTGAGTCAATGTCTCAAAGCGTCTTTTTTAGTCATTCCAAGGTGTCATGTCGACAGGCTTATTGAGCCGACCAAGCTTTGTCCATGGCAAGAAAATGCTTGCCACCAGCGAGTACTTGGATCAATACTCGTTGCGGGGGAAAAGACTGTCGTTTTCCTCGACACGGTGCGCCGTGCCTCCTCAGATTCATGAAGATTTCAACTTGGGGAGACGAGTGTGGGATCAAGGCGTTCAAACGAAGACAATAGTGCCCAGCATGCCATTGGCAACATGGTTGAACGGCTGGTGCTGCCCAAAATAGTTCAAAGCCATCGAGAGCTGGGCATAAGGCCCCGGTTAATCTGCGATCTTGATGGGTTCATCGAGAAGTTGCTTGCCAATAACCAGCAGGCCCTATTCGCATCGATCGAATCCTTGCAGCAGGCTGGCCATCCGCTCGAGCTTATCTACAACGAGCTCTTAACGCCAGCAGCGCGCAGACTTGGCGAAAAATGGCTGAGCGATGAATTCAGCTTCAGCGAAGTCACACTTGCGACCTGGCAAATTGAACAAATCCTGCATCATTTTCATCAGGATTTCGAAAGCGCCAGGCGGACCCGAGCAAGTAAGGCATCGATGCTCATCAGCGTGATGCCTGGCGAACAACACAGCCTGGGCGCCAAAATGCTCAGCGCCTTTTTCAGAAAAGAGCACTGGGACGTCTTCTTGCTTCAGCCAGAAAGCCTAAGGGCTATTTTGGATGAACTGATGGTCTTTAGACCGCAACTGATCGCGATCACGGTCACCCAGCTCGAATCGCTCGAGCAAATCAAAAGCCTGCTGAAGCTGGTAAAACAGCAGCCCGCTTTGCGTGCAACGCCCTGGATTATTGGTGGCAGAGTGATCAACGACCATCCAATGCAAGCGGTCGCGGTACTCTCCGATCGCAATATCCACCTTTGCCAAGGTGACGCAAATCAAGCCCTGGCGCTTGCTCATCGATTACTCGGTCATGAATCAGCAAGGCAGGGACAAAACGGGCTTAGCAGCACAGCGGCACAGCATTAAGCGTTTTCGCGCACCTAAGGTGATATCCGCTTTACAGGGGTTTAGCATTTGCTTTGATATGCTTGGTTAATGAATCCACTGACTCAAACACCAAGCCCCGACGACTTTTCAAATCCCTCGCCTCGACGTCTGATGCACACTCGCCGTATCGAGTCTCAGGGTTTTCGCCGAGAAGACGGCCTATGGGATATCGAAGCGCGAATCATCGATAGCAAGCCTTTTGCCTATCATGAGCCCTATCGCGGTCAACGCGAAGCCGAAAGCGATGTACACAATATTGCGATCAGACTCACCCTTGACGATGACTTTGTGGTTCGCGATATTGAAGTACTCATGCCCGCCGTCCCTTATCCGAGTTGTGCAGGCGCCATTCCAAATTTTAAACAATTGATCGGTGCCAAAGTCGGTGCTGGATGGCGCAAAGCCGTTCAAGCCGTTGTCGGATCGACCAAGGGCTGCACGCATGCCCGAGAGCTACTTTTCCCGATGGCTACGGTTGCTTTCCAGACTTTGTTTGGCTGGGAAGACGAAGCAGAAAGTGCCCAAGAAAAAGCGCGGAGGGCTCAGCGCGAGCGTTTGCGCGGCGAGCAAGCAGGAAGGCCTCATTTTCTGGACGGCTGCCACAGTTGGGCAAGCGATGGCGAGGTTGTGGCTACGCTTTACCCGCAGTTCTCGACCCGAAAAAAGCCTCAAGGCTGAGCAAATTCAACCTGTCGGCGCAAGTCATCAGGTTGAAGCGTTTGGGTACAAAGCTGAGCGAAACGATATGCATAACGTTTTAAAATCTGCCCTCTTCTAAAAGCCATCAAGGTTGTGTTGGGACCAAAAAGATGGCCTGCCTCGATCTTTCGCAAGCCCAAATCACGAATTGGATCAAAGGCCATAGCGGCAATAATGCCAACGCCAAGGCCACAAGCTACATAAGTCTTGATCACATCAGCATCAAGCGCTGACATCACGATGTTTGGCTTTTTGGCAAAACGCATAAAGCCCTGCTCGATACGTTGTCGACCGGTGAATCCACTGTGATAAGTAACAAGCGGCCACTTCGCCAGGGCTTCGATATCAAGCGGTTGACGAAGCAAGGGATGATCAACGGGCACAACAACAGCATGGGTCCATTGATAATAGGGAAAGGTGACAAGTTCGTCGTGCTGCGAAAGCAGTTCAGTTGCGATACCGATTTGGGCCTGACCCCTCAGTAACCATTCAACAATTTGTTGCGGGCTGCCTTGCTGAAGGCTGAGTTGAACTTTAGGGAATTCGCGTCGAAATCCGACCACGATGTCGGGCAAAACATAGCGAGCCTGCGTGTGCGTCGTGGCAATGCTCAACTGCCCGGTGTCAGTTTCACGAAACTGCTCAGCTAGGCAGGTGATGTTGCCCGCCTCGACCAATAAACGCTCGAGCATCGGCAAGAGTTGTTCACCGGCCTCGGTCAGGCCCGTGAATCTTTTCCCATGACGGACAAAAACGCCAAGACCGAGTTCGCTTTCAAACTCACGGACTTGTTTACTAAGGGCCGATTGCGAACTATGCAAGACCTGCGCCGCTGCCGTTAGGCTGAATTCCTGACGTACTACTTCGCGCACCACGCGCAACTGCAACAGATTCATGGCAGGATCGACCCTTGCTTGATGTTTGAAGACCAACGATGCTCAACCTTACCATCCGTTCAGAACACTTAAAGGCCGCAATTGGCGCATGGATCGCCTTGGTAAGCTTTTCACTTGGCGTGGCGCTTTATAGCCAACATTATCTTGGCATGGTGCCCTGCCCATGGTGTGTGATCCAACGCCTATTTATGCTGCTTAGCCTTGGATTAAGTCTTTTGATGTTAAGTAGCGTTCGCCTACCCATCGCCTTGCTTGTTCCGACGCTGGCCCATCTCTTGATACAGCTCAGCGGCATCGCTGCTTCGCTGTATCAGGCCTTGGTTGCAAGCCACGACAGCGAATGCGTCATGGGGCTTGCAGACAAACTTTTAATGGCAAGCGGTCTTGAGCAAAGCTGGCCTTGGATGTTTGCCGCTTCAACATCCTGCGCTGATGCTGCAAAAGCAACGCTTTTTGGCATGAGCTTTGCGTGGCTGGCCTTCACACTCTTCTTGCTGGGTGCTTTGTTCTCGCTCGTTTGC
>JALQWJ010000094.1 GCA_023258775.1 Burkholderiaceae bacterium
CCAAGGCCTCAAGGACGCGCGCGCTAATGGCGTCGACCGCACCCTGACCCGAAATTTTCCGATATCTCGGGGCAGCACTTGCGCCCGACGCGGCCCAGTTACCGTAGTAGTCAACCAGTTGCCTAGTTTGTGCGTGATAAACCTCAAGGCGCTTGCGCACAGTCTCTTCGCGGTCATCATCACGCTGGATTAAATCCTCGCCCGTGACATCATCCTTGCCTTCAACCTTCGGTGGATTGAAGTGAACGTGGTAGGTCCGACCGCTTGCGGTGTGAACACGCCTGCCGCTCATACGGCTAATAATGTCCTGATCAGGTACGTCGATTTCGAGGACCACGTCAATTTGTACGCCAGCTTCCTTCATGGCTTCCGCCTGAGGAATCGTCCGCGGAAAGCCATCAAATAAATAGCCGTTTGCGCAATCATCTTGCTTGAGACGGTCCTTCACGAGGCCAATAATGATGTCATCGGATACGAGACCACCCGAATCCATGACTTTTTTGGCTTCAAGGCCCAGGGGGCTTCCAGCCTTCACAGCGGCTCGCAACATGTCCCCGGTTGAAATTTGCGGGATGTTGAAGGACTTGGTGATAACGGCTGCCTGGGTGCCCTTTCCAGCACCGGGTGGTCCCAACAGAATTAGTCTCATAGCTTTGGTCTCCGAAAATAATGCCTAAGGTAAGCGGATGTCGAACAATGCTCCCCTTTGGCGGGATTGTCGATCAATCCGCCCCTTCGACGGGATTGTCGATCAATGGGTGAGCCCAACCGAGGGTAATCGCAAATCGCTCGCCCGGTCAATCGCCAGCGCGACAGCCCCAAACGCCCAATGCCTTAGCGACCACGCGGCTCACGATGAAGCATGAAGCTTTCGCCAAGCTCGTCGGAAGTGCTGGCTTTGCGAAACAGCGCCCGCACTTGCGCTAAGTCCTCGGCGGTATCCACGCCAGGTGCGCCGGCCTCAGCCATGCGATAAACCGAAATTCGGAATCCATGCCATAAGGCGCGCAGCTGTTCAAGGGCTTCAAGTTGCTCGAGCGCAGGGGAGGTCAAACCGGGAAAACCCAGCAAGAAAGCAAGGCGATAGGCGTAGATCCCTACGTGGCGCCAGAGTGGTTCGGCAAGGCATTCACGCCGTTCATCGCGGTCAAATGGAATCGTGGCTCGAGAAAAATAAATGGCCTCGTCCCTATGGTTGAGCACGACTTTCACCACATGTGGGTTTGTGTTGCTGTGCGCATCGACAATTGGGTGAGCAGCCGTTGCCATCGCGGCCTCGGGTGCCGACTGAAGTTTTTCAACAATGGCGTTGATAAGTCCGGGTTCGATCAAGGGTTCATCGCCTTGAACATTAACGACCACGTCCTCATCGGGAATACCCAGACGTTGCGCCGCTTCAGCGAGTCGATCGGTTCCTGATGCATGACTAGCGCTTGTCATGATTGCCTCATAGCCAAAGCCTTCGACAGTCTCGATCACCTCTTTGGCATCAGTTGCTACAACAACTCGATGGACCTTTGCCTTGACACACTGATCGACCACCCGAACAACCATCGGGCGGCCTTCAATATCGGCCAGCGGCTTATTCGGTAATCGGGTCGAACCGAGCCGAGCCGGCACCAATACCCAGGTTCTCAATCGCTTGCTTTCCCATCACGGTCTGACGAGGTCTTGTCCTGGCTTCTGGCCTCGGATGAATTTGTCTGGGTATTGGCGTCGGACGAACCCATTTGCGCAGTGGGGTCGGCAAGATTGTCCTGCACGGGGAGATCGTGGGCGCTGGCGGCCTGCTCGGTTGATCGCGCTTCTGCAACCAGCATAACCGGGATCCCGTCTCTGATAGGGAAGGCCAAGTGGTCGTGATCGCAGATCAGTTCAAGCGCCTGCCGATCGTGACGCAAGCCATTTTTGCAAATAGGGCAGGCAAGAATTTCAAGCAGTCGGTTGTCCACGCGCGATACGCTCCAGTTCGATACAAAGGGGTTCGGGGGCTATGAGGGTCTGGACCAAAACAAAGACCGGCAAACCCAATTCCCCATATTTTACGGCGTCCTTGGCTGTCATGACGATGGCATCTTTACCGCTACCCGAGGCCGCTTCAACATCGCGCCGAGGAGCGTTCAAATTCGCCTCAAGCTCGGCTGCTCGGTGATCACCGGGGAAAATCCATTCAACCTCAAAGCCCAATTGAGCAAAAGAGGCTGCAAGCACTTGGGGTTGGGCAATACCGGCAATGCCTAATAGCTTTTTGCCGGCAAGCTCTTGTGCAAATTGCGCTAAGGTCATACTTTCACTGCTGCCGATTAGCCAGTCACTTCGAGCCATGACACGCAGCATCGGCGCAGGGAGTGCTTGGTAACACCTGCCAAGCGCTGTGATCCTTATTGGATTGGTGTTGTCATTTTGGGCAGGTGCATTGCTCGACACAGTCTGCCCAGCATGCTCGCGGACTAGCACCCAGTCGGCGACTTGTCTGCCATCAAGCGGCTCACGCAATGGCCCAGCCGGCAGGCATTTCCCGTTTCCAAAGCCACGCTGATCGATTAGCAAGATTTCAAAGGTCCGTTCAAGCCGATGGTGTTGGAGACCGTCATCTGAAAGAATGATGTCGAAGTGGCTTTGGGTACTCAAGCACAACGCCAAAGCGGCGCTTCGATCGCTATCCACAAAAACTGGACATGCGCTTTGCATTGATAAGAGCGTTGCCTCATCGGACCAACCTGAATGCCAGGCCTCAACGCCTTGCCAATCGCCACTTGCCTGCAAATGCCCCTTGCGCCTTCCTCCATAGTCACTGCAAAGAATCGCGACCTTCAGTCCGCGTTCGCTTAAGTCCTTGGCCAACGCGATCACCAAAGGGGTCTTACCTGATCCGCCGGCAACAAGATTACCGATGACCACAACGGGCGGTCGCTGCTCCCTATTGATGATGCGGCGACCACGCCGTCTTGCGGCAAGCTCAGCGACCAAGCGCGCAGCAATCAAGCCGAACCATGATTGCGTGAGAAGCCAGACCAATCCCTTGATCGCTAGGCTTAAAGGGTCAACCTCCGAGTCTTGCCTGATCCTGGATGTTGAGGCTATGTGGCTCGGATACCAAGCAGCCAGCAGGGCTTGCTCGAATCGCGCTTTAACGCTTTTCGGTAACGAGTCCAACGCGCTCAATGCCGGCTTGACGGGCGGCGTCCATAACCCTGACAACTGCACCATGGGGTGCAAGGCGATCAGCGTAAATCAGCATGCTCGGTGAAGCGCTACTGGGGTTTGCCTGACCTTGCGAACTTGCAATTTCTTGCGACGGCTCCCCGCTTCTTGTCGAAGCTAGTTTGGCTTTAGCGTCAACAATTGCCTTAACAACTGCGCCGGCGTCGAGCCCATTCAATAGCTGCGTTTCACCAACACGGATGTAGCCATCGCGCAAAACCGCTACCTTCAAACTGCTAGAGGCAATTTCTGTTCCCGCTCTGCTTGTTGAGAGGTTAAGACCAAGCTGAGACCAGGTGGTGAGTGTGCTGCTCACCAATACAAAAATCAACACGACCAACAAAAGGTCGATGAGTGCAATCAAATTGATTTCGGGCTCAAGTTTGGGACGCCTCGCGAAAAAAACGCTGCGGTCTCGAAATCCTGAAAACGCCATCATGCACCTGCCCAAATCATCAAGAACCCGCCAACACCTGGCGAAGTCCCTGCGTATTAGGTTTCAATCCCTCATCAGGATTTGCTGCCTTGGCAGGCATACGCAGTTGCTGCAGCCAATGCTGGGCCATCATCTCGAGGTCTGCGACAAGCGCATCGCAGCGCTCACGCAATAGGCGGTGTGCAAGTGTTGCGGGAATTGCAAGTCCAAGACCGAGACCAGTTGCATTCAAGGCCATGGCAATTGCCGCAGCCAGCGCCTGCGGGTCAGCCTGTGCACCGGATTGCACCCCAAAAGCGTCGATCATGGCGGCCACCGTGCCCAGAAGACCGACTAAAGGCGCAAGGCTTGCCAGCGTTGCCAGCAGGCTAAGCCCGCGTTCGAGTTCCCGAACGGTATGCTGCCCGCGGATTTGCACGGCGAGCTCCTGGTCCGCGGGATCCGCCCGGAAAACCTCAAGGCCGCTAACCAGAATTTTCCCGGCAGCCGATGATTTTTCGAGCGCTTGTCTGGCTTGTTGCAAATCGGCGCTGCCTGATGCCTGCTGTCGTAGCAGTGCAAGCAAATCGCTCGCCGTTTCCAGAGCCTGAGGCGGTATTACCCTCCTGCGACGGAAAAACCAAAGACGGTCAAGCACAATCGCAAGCGCCAGAACCGACATGGCAAGCAAAATCCAGGCAGGCCATCCGGCCTGTCGGAACAAGTCAATCATGGTCTGCGAACGCTCGAAACAGCGACGTTTAAACCAGTCAATCGGTTCATCGGGACTCCAATCTCCGCTTGAGGTCTCATCGTTCACGCATTTTCCGCTCGAATCCGGGGGCGAGCAAATTCAGGGGCTGTGCATGCTTACAGCATCTGCGAAAATCATGCACAATTTCTGTGGATAACTCTGTGCAAAGCCTGACTTGATCGGGTCCAAGGGCTTGAAATCTCAGGGCTTGCATGGTTTGCTGAAAAATTAGTCAAAAAAAATCCCATAAAAATCAATGATTTACTATATTTATCGGGGCTTTTCTAGGGCATATTTGCCCTTTACCCCGGGAATGCCGAAGTTGTGGAAAGAATTCTCAAGGAAAGCCCGATGAATCAGGGTTTCCGCGACATGGCAGGCGAATCAATCGGCACTTTCTCCCCAAAAACCCCCGAGATACTCGGTGTTTCTGAATTGCTGCGTCGGGTTGCCAACGCGCTTGAGCGACAATTTCCCTTACTTCGAGTCCGCGGCGAAATCTCCAATTTGAGCATTGCGAGTAGCGGCCATGTTTACTTCAGTCTGAAAGATCGCCAATCACAGATTCGCTGCGTGATGTTTCGAGCCAAAGCTCAAATGATCGCTTTCAGACCGAAAGAGGGCGACTTGGTGGATGTCTTGGCTCAGTTGAGTCTTTATGAACCCCGCGGCGACATGCAATTGCAGATCGAACAAATGCGCCCAGCCGGACAGGGCGACTTGCAATTGCAGTTTTTGCGCTTGAAACAAAAGCTCCAGGCCGAGGGCTTGTTCGACCAACATCGAAAGCGCGTGCCGCCAGCTATTCCGAAAGCGATTGGGGTCATCACATCATTGCAGGCTGCAGCCCTTCGCGATGTGCTCGCAACCCTTGCGCAACGCATGCCTTCGATACCGGTCGTGATTTATCCAGCATCGGTGCAAGGCATCGCGGCCCCCAAAGCCTTGATCGAAGCCCTAAGGATTGCTAATGAGCGTAAGGATTGCGAGGTCTTGCTGCTGGTACGAGGTGGGGGTTCGATTGAGGACCTTTGGGCTTTCAACGACGAGGCACTCGCTCGAAGCATTGCTGCAAGCGAGCTTCCGCTAATTGCTGGTATCGGCCATGAAAGCGATGTGACGATTGCAGATTTTGCAGCAGATTTGCGAGCACCAACGCCAACCGCGGCCGCGATGCAAGCATGTCCGACCTGGCAAAGCCTTGAACGGCAACTGCAACATCATCTCCAAGCGATGGCGCTTCGCTGGCATGCTTGCCTGAGACGCTTTGAGCAGCAAACTGATCACTTGTCGCGGCAGATCAAAGCGCCTTCCCAGCGATTGCAAGAACGTGGCGAATCCTTGCGCCGGCTTAGCGATCGCTTGCGCCCACCGTCGATCGATCGCTTAACTCAGCGTCTTGAGGGGCAGGGCCAGGCCCTAGGTGTTGCGCTGGAAAAGGCGATGAAAGCAAGAGAAATCGCCTTAGACATGTTTGCTAAACAATTGGCTTTGCTAAGTCCGGAACGTGTGCTTGAGCGCGGTTACGCAATCGCGCTCGACAAACAAGGGCATGTGGTGGGCGATGCCAGTTTGCTCAAGCCAGGCCATTTGCTCGATCTGCGGCTTGCCAAAGGGACCGTCGAAGTTGCGGTGAAGGCCACCCGTTGATGAGAGGCAAGCTGCGCCAGCCTGAAGAGGGCTATGGCGTACCGAAAAGTTTTTGGTTTCCGATGCGGCTTCCTTCTCGGATGCCCTTGCGAGCAAACCAGCCTTGTTCCATTTCGAGGGCAAAGCGAACAGGTTCCCTGGCGCAATGACTTTTTTCGCTTAGCGCCTGCATGTCGGCGATATTGGTAATGGTCCCGTCGTCGCGTAGAAAAGCAATGCTCAATGGCAATGGTGTGTTCTTCA
>JALQWJ010000095.1 GCA_023258775.1 Burkholderiaceae bacterium
TGCCGAGCCGAAACCAAAGGAGTACGATCATCGCGAAGGCAAGACTTCCGTGAGCGGCGGCAAGCCCGCTCGCAAGCGACCACTGCCCGCTCGACACCTGAGCTTCTGCAATGGTTGAGAAACTTGTATACGTCGTATAAATCAAAATGCCAGCGAGCAAATGGAAAGCTCGCCCTGTACGTGGGTTGGAGGCGACGAGCCCAAGCGCAAGAAAGGGCAGCAGCAAAAGTGGCAGGCTTTGGCCAATTCGGCGAAGCATCTCACCGACGGCGATGCTGTCTCCTCGCAAGATAAGTTCTTGACTTTCCATTGCCTTAATCGGCTTGCTCGGCGTTGCGCTAGGAGCAGCGCGGATCAGCAAGCCATAGTGTTCGAAACCCATTTCACGCGCCTTGAGCTCATCGGGCTTTTCGGCGCTCCATGACAGGTCAAACCGCCGTCCTTGTTCCAAATCAAGAAAACGGTTGCCAGCGGGGTCGGTAAAGAGTTTTCCGGAAGCCGCCAGCACCCAGGTGCGCTCGTGGGGACCGCGTTGAATCACCACCAAATCTTCGACAAGCTGCCCCGCATTTCCAGTTTGCCCCACGAAAAATACCCGCCTTCCCCCCGCACTTTCGCGAAAACGGCCTGCAGCGGCCTGAAGGGATTCATCCCGGCTGCTGTACTGAGCTTGCAAACGCTCACTTTCTGCAACAGTCCACGGTACGACAATCCAGACAAACAGTAATGAAACCGCGAGTAAGGGCGCAAGAAATCGACTAAGCGGCTTAATCCAGTCAAGCAAACTCAAACCAGCGCTGAACCAAACAGCCATTTCCTGATCACGAAAAGCCCTGGTCATCGTCAGCAGCACAGCGAGAAAGGCAGTCAGCACAAGGAGTTGCGGGATGGAAGTTGCCGCCGACAAAAGTAGAAAAATCAACACATCGCCCGGGTCAATGCCGCCACTGACAGCACGATCAAGCATTCGCACCAGCGTGATGGTCAACAAGACCGCAATCAGCACGAGCAAAATGCTCGAGGCTGTCTGGCGAAATTCGCGTCTTACCGATCGCTCAAAAATCATCGCCTGGGTCAAATCAAAAAGGAACAAAGCTCATGGATAAGTTGCTGCTCGATATAATGGGTTCATCATACTTCGCTCGCGCGTACTTTGGCCGCCAACAAGTTTGTCCTGAGCCGACGCACTATCCAATCCGCACGAGCGAAAGATCCAGATTAGCCCAAGCCCCTGCTGCCGGAGCAAACACGCATGCAATGCAAGACCATACCAAGTACTCGCGATCCTGTTCGAGCAACCTGCTTGATTATTCCAATCGACCACGAAGGCAAAAGCTTCACGCCGCAAATACCGCTTGATGAGGAAGCGCGCCACTGGATTCTCGAGCTTGCCCAACGCGGCGACTTGCCTAAGGCCAATGCCTCTTGCCTATGGATTCCGCTGGCAGGCTCATCGTCTGCTCAGAAGGCAAAACCTAGGTCGAGTTCGCCCAGCGCAACTGGCCGGGCTGCATCGAAAGCTTCAAATCGAACAAGCATTGAACTCCAGCCGAAAGCGGCCCAGGCCGCTTCCGGGGTTTATCGGGTGCTACTCGTGCGGCTACAAGCCAAGGACGAACAATCTGAAACACCTAACGAGAAAAGCTATATTGACGCCTGCAAAGCTGTTGCCAAGCAACTTGATGACGCCGGCATCGACAGTGCCGTATCTTTGCTTCAAACCGCCGCACCCAAGCAAAAAGACCTCAGCTGGGCTTGTTCCAGACTCGTACTTGCATGCCGTGACCAAGCTTATCGCTTTGATGTGTTTAAACGACAGCGATCGCAACAGGGTAAGGAAGCTGTCAGCAAGGGTTTGCAAACCCTGCTTTTTGCCGTCGATCCTCGAAAAGCTAAAACCGTCGACCTGGCAATTGCCCAGGCACTGGCGCTGGCTAATGGTATGGACCTAAGCAAGGATCTGGGAAACACACCTCCGAATATTTGTACACCTGAATTTCTTGCTGATAAAGCACTCGCCCTGGCAAAGAGCCACAAGATTCAAGTGCAAGTCCTTGAACGGCGACAAATGCAATCGCTCGGCATGGGCGCCTTACTCGCGGTTGCTCAGGGGTCAAGCCAGGCACCGCGCCTGATTGTGATGCACTACCAAGGCTCAAAAACAAAGCAGGCACCCATCGTCTTGGTTGGCAAAGGGATCACCTTCGATACGGGTGGGATCTCAATCAAACCAGCTGCTGGCATGGATGAAATGAAATTCGACATGTGCGGCGCAGCATCGGTATTTGGGGCGATCAAGGCCGCCGCAGAAATGAAGTTACCGATACATTTGATTGGCGTTGTGCCAGCCGCTGAAAATATGCCCGATGGCAATGCAACCCGACCAGGTGACATCGTCAGCACGCTTTCAGGACAGACGGTGGAAATTCTCAATACGGATGCCGAGGGGCGCTTAATTCTTTGTGATGCGCTTAGTTATTGCGAACGCTTTAAGCCCGATACTGTGATCGATATTGCAACACTAACCGGTGCCTGCGTCGTTGCACTGGGTGCGGTGCATTCCGGCCTATTTTCGCCCGACGACGAGCTTGCCAACGAGCTATTGAAGGCCGGCGTTGAAAGTACTGATACCTGCTGGCGCATGCCCGTCGAGGATGCTTATCAAGACGCCTTGAAATCAAATTTCGCTGACATGGCTAATGTAGGTGGTCGAGAAGGTGGCGCGATCACCGCGGCATGTTTTTTAGCGCGCTTTACTAAGTCCTTCCGCTGGGCTCATCTGGATATTGCTGGCACCGCTTGGCGAGGTGGAAGCGCCAAGGGAGCCTCAGCTCGTCCAGTGCCATTACTGATGGCATTCTTGCAAGCCCGGGCTGGGCTGTGACAAGGATTGATTTTCATTTCAACACGCCTGAGAAGCTCGCCTATAGCTGCCGATTAATCCGCAAGGCTTATCGCACCAAAAATCGGCTTTGGGTTTACAGCATTGATGAGGGGCAGTTGCTGCAACTCGACAGGATGCTTTGGAGGTTTTCGGCCACCGATTTCATACCGCATGTCATGCACGATCACCCACTGGCCAGCAAGACCGCTGTTGTTCTCAGCAACAGTTTGCAGGGCAGTGAGCGCTTCACCATTGGCATTCATCTGGGCACCGAATTGCCTCAGGGATTCAGCAGTTTTGAGCGCTGGATTGAGATTGTTGGGCGCGACGACAATGACCGACAACTTGCCCGCAAACGCTATGCCCTACTGCGTGATCAAGGCTATCCCATTCACCATTTCGACCAGGCCGTCCAAGGAACCGAGGCATGACTCTCGACGCGACCCCTTCCGAACTTGCACTTGCAAAATCCTTCGAACCTCAAGCGATTGAAGCGAAGCTGTATGAGCAGTGGGCAGAGATGTCGTGTTTTGCCGCTGGCCAACGAGATGGTGCACCACCCTTTTGCATCCAATTGCCACCACCTAATGTCACTGGCACCTTGCATATGGGCCATGCCTTCAATCAAACGATCATGGATGCGCTTACCCGGTGGCAGCGTATGAAGGGTGCTAATGCCCTGTGGCTACCCGGCACCGACCATGCAGGCATTGCCACCCAAATGGTCGTTGAGCGACAGCTCGAGGCAAATGGCCTGTCGCGCCAAGATCTGGGACGAGAGGCCTTTGTTGAGAAGGTCTGGGCATGGAAACAAATCTCAGGTTCAACGATCACTCAACAGATGCGGCGACTCGGCGCATCCGCCGATTGGCGACTTGAGTACTTCACGATGGATGAGAAGTTGTCAAAGGTGGTGCGTGAAGCCTTTATTAGGCTTTACCAGCAGGGCTTGATTTATCGGGGCAAGCGTTTGATCAATTGGGATCCCGTTCTGATGACAGCGGTGTCTGACCTGGAAGTTGTCAGTGAGGAGGAACAGGGGTCGATTTGGGAAATTCACTATCCCTTGGTCGACGGCAGCGGACAACTCACCGTCGCCACTACCCGCCCTGAAACGATGCTCGGTGATACGGCAGTCATGGTTCACCCGGATGATGTTCGCTACCAGCATTTGATCGGGAAGCAAGTTCGGCTTCCACTTAGTGATCGCGTCATTCCAATTATCGCGGACAGTTATGTCGACCCAGCGTTTGGAACTGGCGTTGTCAAGGTCACACCGGCTCACGACTTTAATGATTACGCCGTCGGTCAGCGCCATCAATTACCGATCATTTGTATTCTTAAACTTGATGCAAGCATGAGCGATGAGGTGCCGCAAGCTTACCGGGGGCTCGATCGCTTTGAAGCACGCAAACGTATCGTTCGAGACCTTGAACAGGCTGGCGCTCTAGGATCGGTCAAGCCTCACCGACTAATGATCCCGCGAGGTGACCGAAGCGGCGCAGTCATTGAGCCCATGCTCACCGATCAATGGTTTGTAGCGATGAGCAAAGCTGCGCCGGCAAACAGTCTTTTCCCCGGGAAAAGCATCGCCCAGGTGTCGCTTGAGGTCGTGCAGCAGGGCAAGGTCCGCTTCGTTCCTTCGAACTGGACATCAACTTATAACCATTGGCTTGAAAACATCCAGGACTGGACAGTTTCAAGGCAACTCTGGTGGGGGCATCAAATACCGGCCTGGTATCAGGCTGACGAACATGGTGTCAGCCTACCCAATGCCAAGGTTTATGTGGCGCGCGATGAGGCCGATGCAAGAAGACAAGCCGATTCAGACGGTTGGCAAGGTCACTTGGTACGCGACCCGGACGTCCTTGATACATGGTTTTCATCCGCGCTGGTCCCGTTTTCAACACTTGCTGACGAGCATGATCCATGGCCGTCACAAACCGACGCTGGGATCGACCATGGGATCAAGCTCAAGCCTGAATTAGCGCAGTTTCTGCCCTCGCAAGTCCTCGTCACTGGCTTTGACATCATCTTTTTCTGGGTTGCTCGCATGGTCATGATGAGCACACATTTCACTGGAAAAGTACCTTTTGAGACGGTTTATGTTCATGCGCTGGTCCGTGACGCTGAAGGCCAGAAAATGTCAAAGTCCAAGGGAAATACGCTTGATCCGATCGACTTGATTGATGGCATTAGTCTTGAGGATTTACTCGCCAAACGAACAAGTGGCTTGATGAATCCGAAGCAAGCGGAAAGCATTGCAAAAAAGACAGCGAAAGAGTATCCCAAAGGCATACCAGGCTTTGGGGCAGACGCGCTGCGATTCACCTTTGCGTCGCTTGCCACACCTGGCAGAAACATCAATTTTGACTTGAATCGTTGCGAAGGATACCGAAATTTCTGTAATAAGTTATGGAATGCAACGCGTTTTGTGCTAATGCAGGTCGGCGATGCGAATCCTTTTGAGCTCGGCTTTGCACCCCATGATGCAAGCGCATGCGTGCCCGGCGGGTATATGCATTTTGGCAAAGCAGAGCGCTGGATGAGCTCAGTGCTCGAGCAAAGCATCATGCAAATCGAGACCCATCTCACTGAATTTCGTTTTGATCTCGCCGCAAAGGAATACTACGAGTTAGTCTGGCACGCCTTTTGTGATTGGTATCTGGAACTGGCCAAAGTACAACTCCAGGACGAGGACCAAGCCTTGCGACGGGGCACCCGGAGAACCCTGCTGAGCGTTCTTGAGACCATGTTGCGCTTGGGGCACCCCATCATGCCGTTTATCACCGAAACCCTCTGGCAAAGCGTTGCACCGCTTGCAAATCGCATAGATCGCAGTAAAACCACAGGCAACCAGGGCGAAACAGCGCCGATGAAGCACAGCATCATGCAACAGGCCTTCCCAGTTGCCCGCCCCGAGCGGATCGATACTGCTGCACTTACATGGATGGAAGGATTTAAGGCTTTGGTTGATGCATGTCGGCAGTTACGCAGCGAAATGGGACTATCGCCTGCCCAACGTGTACCGCTCATGCTCGAGGGAGCAAAGGCGAGGCTAATACTTACCGATACCAAGGCATTGCAAGCGATGGCCAGGCTTGCGGAAGTTCACGTGGTCGATGGGTTGCCAAGCGATCGCCTTGCACCAGTGCAATGGCTCAACGGTATGCGATTAATGCTTGATGTCGAGATCGATGCGGGCGCTGAACTGCTTCGTTTGTCCAAGGAAGTGGAACGTATTGAACAGGAAATCGTCAAGTGCAAGGCCAAGCTCGAAAATCCGTCTTTTGCGCAGCGCGCGCCTCAAGCTGTCGTCGATCAGG
>JALQWJ010000096.1 GCA_023258775.1 Burkholderiaceae bacterium
GCTCTTTGCAGTTGATACAACAACCGGTGCTGCTCGGTACCAGGACAATCGTAGCGGTATCACCTGGATCAAGATTCCTTCAAAATCAATGCTCCTCGATTCCAAACTTGGCCGCCAGCTGGCCAACGACTGCAAACTCTAGTTCATAAGGAACCCAACATGAGCGATCCATTCAAGACACTCAAGTCCTTCAAATACGGCAAAAAGTCAGGCCATTACTACTCACTGAAAGCGCTTGGCGATCACCTCGGCAAGGATTTATCCCGTTTGCCGGTTTCGATCCGCATTGTGCTGGAATCAGTACTTCGCAATTGCGACGGTAAGAAAGTCACTGAACAACATGTGAAACAGCTAGCGGGGTGGAAGCCTCGCGCTGCTAGAACCGCTGAGATTCCTTTTGTAGTTGCAAGAGTTGTTTTACAAGACTTCACAGGTGTGCCGCTTCTTGCAGATCTGGCCGCAATGCGCAATGTTGCCTCAGGCATGGGCAAAGATCCAAAGACGATCGAACCTTTGGTGCCGGTTGATCTGGTCGTTGACCACTCGGTGATGATCGACCACTTTGGTACTGGCAAAGCGCTTGATCTCAATATGAAACTTGAGTTTTCTCGAAATAAAGAACGTTATCAATTCATGAAATGGGGTATGAATGCCTTTGACACCTTTGGTGTCGTTCCCCCTGGATTTGGCATTGTTCACCAGGTGAACCTTGAGTACCTTGCACGTGGTGTTCACCATAAAGCGTCTGGCAAGCACAACGTTTTTTACCCAGATACACTTGTAGGTACCGATAGCCACACCACGATGATCAACGGCATTGGCGTTGTTGGTTGGGGGGTTGGCGGTATCGAGGCCGAGGCGGGCATGCTTGGACAACCGGTTTATTTCCTCACGCCGGATGTCATTGGCGTTGAACTAACGGGCAGTCTTCGTGAAGGTGTTACAGCCACTGATCTTGTGCTTAGCATCACTGAAATGCTTCGCAAGGAAAAGGTAGTTGGCAAATTTGTTGAGTTTTGTGGGGAAGGCACCCGCACACTCGCACTACCTGACCGAGCAACGATAGCCAACATGGCGCCTGAGTACGGCGCAACCATGGGATTCTTCCCGGTCGACGAGAAAACAATTGAGTATTTCGTTGGCACAGGTCGTAGCAACGATGAAATCGCCGCCTTTGAGGCCTACTTCAAAGCGCAAGAACTCTTTGGTGTGTCGGATGCGAAAAGCATGGAATTCACCAAGTTGCTTAAGCTTGATCTCGGTACTGTTGCACCCTCATTGGCAGGCCCCAAACGTCCTCAGGACCGCATTGAGATTGGTCAGGTGAAAGAGACCTTTGCCGATCTATTTTCTAAACCAACTTCAGAAAACGGATTCAACCAAGCAGCCAGCAAGTTACACGAAGATTTTTCCGCTGGTAAGTCAACGATTCGCAATGGCGATGTGCTGATCGCAGCAATCACCTCGTGTACAAACACCTCTAATCCAGGTGTATTGCTAGCAGCAGGATTGCTTGCCAAGAAGGCTGTTGAGGCTGGTTTAACTGTTCCAAAACATATCAAAACCTCGCTTGCACCAGGTTCGCGGGTGGTTACTGAATACCTCGAAAAAGCAGGCTTGCTAGCCTACCTTGAGAAGCTTGGATTTAACGTAGCTGCCTATGGTTGTACAACCTGTATCGGTAATGCTGGCGATCTCACACCAGAAATCAACGAAGCGATTACCAAGAACGATCTAATTTGTGCTGCTGTTCTTTCTGGTAATCGCAATTTTGAAGCAAGGATTCATCCCAATCTAAAGGCAAACTTCCTTGCTTCTCCGCCGCTTGTCGTAGCCTACGCGATCGCTGGCAACGTGACCAAGGATTTGATGACAGAGCCTGTTGGGCACGGCAAAGGCGGCAAAGCGATTTACCTGGGCGATATATGGCCAAGCTCAGACGAGGTCCATCGCTTAATGAAGCATGCCATGAACCCCAAGGTTTTCCGAGAAAACTATGCGCAGGTTAAATCAAACCCCGGCAAGCTCTGGGAGAAAGTCAAAGGCGTAAAGGGTCAGGTCTACGACTGGCCAACATCGACCTATATTGCCAAGCCACCTTTTTTCGATGATTTCGGTATGCAAGCCTCCGACCAAACAAGCGCTATTCGCGGTGCCCGGGCATTGGGCCTCTTTGGCGACTCAATCACCACAGACCATATATCGCCCGCTGGTTCAATTAAGGAAAGTTCGCCTGCTGGCCAGTGGTTACTCGCGAATGGCGTGGCCAAAGCGGACTTTAATAGCTACGGTTCGCGTCGGGGCAATCACGAAGTGATGATGCGCGGCACCTTTGCCAATGTGCGCATCAAAAATCTGATGATCCCTGCCAAACCCGACGGTTCAAGGCTTGAGGGGGGGATCACCGTTCACCAGCCTAGCGGCGAAACATTGTCGATTTATGACGCTGCCATGCGTTACATCGCGGAACAAACACCAACCGTAATTTTTGGCGGTGAAGAGTACGGCACTGGATCATCACGCGATTGGGCTGCGAAAGGCACGCAATTGCTCGGCGTGAAGGCGGTTGTTGCGCGTAGCTTCGAAAGGATACACCGTTCAAACCTTGTCGGCATGGGCGTGCTCCCGCTACAGTTTAAGGGCAGCGACTCCTGGCAATCGCTTGGTATTCAAGGTGACGAACGCTTCGATCTCGAAATCCCGACAAAGCTCAAGCCTCAGCAAGATATTGTGCTTGTGGTTCATCGTCAGGATGGCAGCAGCAGCAAAGTCACCCTGCTTTCGCGCATCGACACAGCCATTGAAGTTGATTACTTCTTGCACGGTGGGATTCTGCCCTATGTATTGCGCGACCTGCTTTCAGCAGCCTAAGTCTTGCTAAGCCTGGACCTGGCTTTAGCCTGATTCGGCCCGCAGTCTTACGTCAAGCGGAGATGGGTATGACAAAACTTGCTGAGCAGCCCGCCCATGTTTTGCTCTCACTTTACGAGAGTGGGCAGGCATCACCTGTTGAAACGACGCGTGAGATGCTCAAGCGAATCGAGCAACTTAACCCATCGCTTAATGCGTTTTGTTTGGTTGATGAGCAAAAAGCGATGGCAAGCGCTCATGAAAGCGAAGCGCGATGGCTTGCTTGGCGCAAGCATAGGCTGGCAGGCCCAGGCTCAGTGCGGCGTCCTGGTGCGCTTGAGGGCATTCCGGTGAGTATCAAGGACTTAGTCCTCACCAAAGACTGGCCAACACTTCGAGGTTCAAAAACAGTCGACCCTCAGCAAGCGTGGACGATTGATGCGCCAGTGACCGCGCGTTTGCGCGAAGCTGGTGCTATTTTGTTTGGAAAGACAACAACGCCGGAATTTGGATGTAAGGGTGAAACTAACTCACCCCTTACCGGCATCACGAGAAACCCTTGGCGTCTTGACAAGACCCCAGGGGGTTCCTCAGGCGGTGCGGCCGCTGCCGTGGCTGCGGGGTTGGGGCCGCTTGGCGTTGGTACCGACGGCGCAGGCTCAGTGCGTATTCCTGCAGCCTTTTGCGGTAACGTCGGATTCAAACCCTCATTCGGTCGGATCCCTGCCTATCCTTTATCACCATTTGGCTCAGTAGCTCATTTGGGCCCGCACAGCATGAGTGTTGTTGACTGCGCACTCGCCATGAATGTGATGAAACAAGCCGATGCGCGCGATTGGACGGCGCTTCCGCCGGATGCAAGCGACTACACGATTGGACTTAACGACGGTATTGCTGGATTGCGGGTTGCTTATTCGCCAAGGTTGGGTTACGTCAAGCAACTCGATCCTGAGATCGAACTTGCGGTTAAAGAGACCGCGATCGCACTTGAATCCTTGGGTGCAGTCGTCGAGGCGGTCGATCCTGGCATTGAGGATTCGCTCGACATCAGTTTCGGTCTTTGGGTTGCTGGCGCTGCAAATTTGTGGCGCGGCTTATCTGATGGGCAACGTCAAGTCACTGATCCGGACTTTCGCTCTGAAGCGGCTTTAGGTCTTGAAATTTCGCTCGCGCAAATTCATGACTTCAATCAGCGTCGCGGCGTGCTTGGCTCTACGCTAAGGCAGTTCATGACGCGATTTGACCTTATCCTTACCCCGTCAACCGCCGTTTGTGCCTTTGACATCAGGCAGGCTGGTAGCGCGCCTTCGTATGATGCTCAAACAATGCTTGGATGGACGCCCTATAGTTTCCCCTTCAACCTCTCGCAACAGCCTGCGATCAGCTTTCCCTGGTGTCTTAACCACCAAGGTTTGCCAATAGGTGTTCAGCTTGTGGGACCCATGTTCGGCGATGCACTCGTCCTTCGGGCCGCAAGAGCCCTCGAGTCGATACGCTCGGTTCAGCGACCTGACGTTTCTGTGGCACATTAGAGAAAAAAGCGTAGCACATTGCATCACTGCAACGAGCATAGCGAAGCATTGCAAAGAACATAACGCAGCACAGCAACAAGTATAGCGAAGCATTGCAAAATGCTTCGCGCAGCAAGGCATTAGGCAGTGGGTAGCGTGATAAAGCAAAAAAGCCAATCCGAAGATTGGCCTAAGTACTTGATTCTAATGGTCGGGGCGGCGGGATTCGAACTCGCGACCCCTTGCACCCCATGCAAGTGCGCTACCAGGCTGCGCTACGCCCCGAAGCCTTCAAGTATATCAAGCTATCGACAACAGGCGAAGTGCTTCGTTGAGTTCGAACCTCAACTGTTCCACGACCATCGGGCTCAGCGGTTCAGATGCTGACAAACTCGCCTGGGTGTCAGCCACATGCTGTAAATCAGAAAGCGCAGCGTTGGCCGTCAGCGTGGTGAGCGGTTTTTCTTCCTCCGAAGCCTGGGCTTTGTCAAAGACCTCAGTTAGCACTTTGTCTGCTCCCAGATCCGCATGAAGATTGGAGCCTGGATTCGAATTCGCCTTGCTCGGCGGGGCACTTGCAGCGCTAGCCTGCAGTTCAAGCCTGCCTGTTGTGAGTTCTTGAGCAAAATTCAGGCGCCTAGCCTCATCTGCTGCTTGATCTTTGTTTTGTTGCTCATGAAGCTGCACCCTCGCGGTTGCTGCAGCCTCAGCTTGAAGGTTGGAAATTGTTTGTCGACCCGCTAAACGCATTCGCGCGCCTTGAATCGTGAAGCCTTCGTCATAAAGTAATTCACGGATCTTGCGAATTAACAGTACTTCGTGGTGCTGGTAATAGCGACGGTTACCGCGGCGCTTCATAGGACGCAGTTGCGTGAACTCCTGCTCCCAATAGCGCAAAACATGCGGCTTGACAGCACACAATTCACTAACTTCACCAATCGTAAAGTATCGCTTCGCTGGGATCGGCGGCAGCAGCTGATCAACCATACCGCGTGTCTTCAAATTGGCGCTAGCGTCTTCCTGACTCATTGCGCCGGCTCCTAAAGCTCGCTGCCCTTAGCAGGCACAAATTGTCCGGAATCAATTTGCGCTTTCAGCTTTTGACTTGCATGAAATGTAACGACCCGACGCGCTGAAATTGGTATCACCTCACCTGTCTTGGGATTTCGCCCTGGACGTTGGGGCTTATCGCGGAGCTGAAAATTCCCAAAACCCGAAAGTTTGACCGACAAACCTGTCGCAAGGGCATCACTGACTTCTTGGAAAAACAAGTCAACTAAATCTTTAGATTCACGCTTGTTTAAACCAACTCGCTCAAAAAGCATTTCAGCAAGTTCGGCTTTAGTCAGAGTCGCGCTTTCGTCAAAGGCTTGCATCATCGATTTGTCCGGGATTTCTACGCGTTAGCTTCTAAGGCGGGCCTTGCACGAGGACGCCACAGCGTTGACCATTTGCTGGATCAGGGTTTGAACCTCTGTTTCCTCAAGCGTTCGCTCAGTATCTTGAAAACGCAAGCGGAATGCAAGACTTTTCTCGTTTTCTTTCAACCCTTTGCCTCGATATTCATCAAACAAGCTCAGGTTGATTAAGCAATCCCCACCCAGCGCCTTGAGTTGGGTTAGCAAGCTTTCCGAGGGTAGATCTCGATCAACCACAAAGGCAAGATCACGCAAAACAGGTGGAAACTTAGAAGGTGCTTGCGGCTTAGGCATCGACTTATCGGCAAGCGCCCAAAGCGCAAGTTCAGCAATAACGGGGGCATACGCAAGTTCAAGCGTTTGCTGTAGCGCCGGATGTAAAACACCAATCCAGCCAGCCG
>JALQWJ010000097.1 GCA_023258775.1 Burkholderiaceae bacterium
CCCAGGGCTTACCAAACAAGGACTTATGTTTCTTGCCAGTCTCCAACGCGATTTACGACTCTTGCTTCGCCAGGCAAGCGAAGCCTGGCTTGTCTTGGTGTTTTTTCTGCTGATCGCAAGCCTTTTTCCGCTCGCCATGCAACCCGAGCCCAAAACCTTGCTGGCCATTGGACCTGGCGTGAGTTGGGTGTCGGCGCTGCTGTCGGTCTTGTTATCGATGCCTAGGATGTTCGCAGCCGACGCCCACGACGGTAGCCTTGAGCAAATGCTCTTGCAGTCTGAAGCTTGGATGGGCATTTTGCTTGGCAAACTCGTTGCCCACTGGCTAGCGAGCGGTCTCCCTTTAAGCCTCGTCGCCCCGCTGATCGGCTTGCAGTATGGACTCGATGCAACATCAATTGCAGTCCTAGTCGCGGGCCTACTCATCGGTACACCGATTCTTACGCTCATTGGTGCGATCGCCGCAGCATTGAATTTATCAGCGCGCGGCGGCGGCGCATTGCTTGCACTTTTGATGCTGCCGCTGTGTATCCCGGTGCTGGTTTTCGGCGCAGGTGCAGTGGAAGCGCAAAGCGCAGGTCTGGGTGCACAAGCGCACTTATCGCTGCTTGGTGCTGGACTGATCGTCGCATCAGTACTTGCACCCTGGGCATGCAGTACCGCGATTAAAATCGCCATGGACTAAGCTGTGCAGAAAAACCGTGAACAAGCGAATCCATGAAAGGCATGATGAGGGACATTGACAGTGGCGCATGGTGGGCACGCTATGCTGCACCGACGCGTTTTTTTCCAATTGCAGGTCGCTTAGTCGCCCCGTTGTTTATGCTCGCGGCAATGCTTGCATCGATCGGTTTGTATATCGGATTCGTGATTGCACCTACAGACTGGCAACAGGGCGAGTCTTATCGGATTATCTTCATTCATGTGCCCGCAGCATGGATGTCGATGATCATTTATCTCGCGATGGCCTTTTGGGGTGTGCTCGCGCTTGTACTCAATACAAGGCTCTCGGCGATGATGCTGCAAGCACTTGCTCCGACCGGTGCCTGGATGACTTTTATTGCGCTGTGGACAGGTGCCTTTTGGGGTAAACCGACTTGGGGAACCTATTGGGTCTGGGATGCAAGAATAACCTCCGAGCTGATTCTTCTTTTTCTCTACTTTGGCGTGATCGGTTTGAGGGCCTCGATCGACGACGATCGCAAGGCCGATAAGGCTTGCGCGCTCATGGCGATTGTCGGCGCTGTCAATGTGCCTATTATTTACTTCTCGGTAAAGTGGTGGAATACCCTTCATCAGGGCGCGAGCGTTTCCTTGACCGCAGCGCCCAAAATGGCGCAAACCATGCTCGCTGCGATGCTGATCATGACTGCGGCGGCCTGGGCCTACAGCATTGCAGCAAGTCTCGTTCGAGTACGTAGCCTGATCATCGAACGCGAACCGAGTAGTGCCTGGAATCAGTCGCTAAGCCTTCAGCAAAAAGCCCTGGCAGGCGTGGTGCCAAAGTAGTCAACGAAAGACGCCGAAATCATCGAGGAAATCTAGGTTTGAAAGATCACGGTTTTTATATCCTGATGTCGTATGGGGTGTTTGCATTGGTGGTGCTTATCGAGTTATACACATTACGTATGCAAAGACGTCGCGTACTCGAAGAGGCAAAACGAATGGAAGAAGGCATGGATGTAGCGCCAGACGGATCTTCAATCGCGTTGCCGCGTGATCGATCATGAGCCCCCGACAAAAGCGTTTTGTGATGGTGGCTGGACTGATTACAGCGCTGGTTGTGGCACTTGCACTCGTACTCAACGCGTTTCAAAGCAATCTTGTCTTCTTTTTCACACCGACACAGGTTGCTAACGGCGAGGCCCCGCAAGGCAAAAGCTTTCGTATCGGCGGGCTGGTTGTTCCCGGATCCCTGCAACGCGATTCAGACGGTCTGAAAATGCAATTCGCAGTCACCGACCAGGCCAAAACCGTGCAAGTGCATTTCCAGGGCATCTTGCCTGATTTGTTCAAGGAGGGCGCCGGTGTGGTCGCTCAGGGCATGATGCAAGCTGATGGACGATTTCTTGCCAAGGAAGTGCTTGCAAAGCACGATGAAAATTACATGCCCCCCGAAGCGGCAGAGGCTTTAAAAAAGGCTGGGCACCCGGTGGGTGCTCCAGAACAATTCCAGAAAGCACCTACAAAACCATGAGTGCAGAACTCGGTCATTTAGCCCTTGCCCTCGCAATGCTTTGCGGGGTTTGCCTTGCCGTGTTTCCAAGCATTGGTGTGTGGCGCCGTGACGCCCGCCTCATGGGTATGGCTTCGCCAGCAGCCTATTGGCAGCTATTGCTGGTGATGGTTGCTTTTGTCTGTCTGATTGAAAACTTTATCAGTCACGACTTCAGCAATCAGCTCGTGGCAAGTCACTCAAACCGAGACCTTCCCTTTTGGTATCGGGTAGCGGCAAGTTGGGGGTCTCACGAGGGCTCAATGCTGTTATGGATTTTAATGCTCGCATGCTGGACAGCCGCTCTGGCTGCCCGATCATCTAACCTGCCACAAACCATGCGCGCCCGAGTTTTGGCGGTACTTGGCGCAGTAAGTATCGGTTTTTATTTGTTTGCGCTGCTCACCTCAAATCCCTTTGAGCGGGTTGTGCCGGCGCCAATAAACGGGCGAGACCTGAATCCGCTTTTGCAAGACCCCGGTATGGTGTTTCACCCGCCCTTGCTCTATATGGGTTACGTCGGCTTTGCGGTTGCCTTCGCCTTTGCGATTGCCGGGCTCATCGAAGGTCGATTTGACAGCGCCTGGGCCCGCTGGGTAAGACCCTGGACTAATGTTGCCTGGGGCTTTTTGTCGCTTGGGATTTGCTTGGGCTCTTTTTGGGCATATTACGAACTCGGTTGGGGTGGCTGGTGGTTTTGGGATCCGGTTGAAAACGCATCCTTCATGCCTTGGCTTACTGGCACCGCGCTGATTCATTCGCTTGCAGTCACCGAAAAGCGGGGTAACTTTAGAAGCTGGACCGTGCTGCTTGCGATCATGAGCTTTAGCCTGAGTCTGTTGGGAACCTTCCTGGTTCGCTCTGGGGTGTTGACCTCGGTTCATGCCTTTGCGACCGACCCAACACGAGGGGTGTTTATCCTGATTTTTCTTTGTATCGTGATCGGTGGCTCATTAAGCCTTTACGCCGCCCGTGCCCACAAGGTCCACGCAACGCAGGCCTACAGCATGCTCTCCAGAGAGTCGCTACTGCTTGCCAATAACATCGTCATGGTGGTTGCCATGTTTGCGGTGTTGCTTGGCACGCTTTACCCACTTGCGCTCGACAGTCTCGACATGGGCAAAATTTCGGTTGGGCCTCCCTACTTCGACGCGGTCTTCGTACCCTTGATGCTGCCAGCACTCTTTTTGATGGCCGTCGGACCGCTTGCGCGCTGGCGTGACGCACCGGTACTTCCCCTCGTTCAGCGCATGCGCTGGGCCTTCGCGGCAAGTCTGGTGATCGGGCTCTTGCTACCCCTGACCGCTTCCAGCAGTTATAAGCCAATGACAGCACTCGGTCTGATGATGGCGTTTTGGGTCGCTGGCGGCGTTGGCATGGCGGCGATTGAGAATATGAAGACGCCGTCGGGGGGTATCGATGTTTCTCGGCTCTCGCTTCAACCAGGGTCTTGGTGGGGAATGCAAGTTGCCCACCTTGGCGTCGCAGCCTTTGTTGTCGGCGTAACACTGGTTAATAGCTATGAGATCGAGATCGAGAAAAAGCTCTTGCCCGGTGATGTACTAAAAATTGATGATCGCTTAAGCCTGCGCTATGCCGAGACCAGCGGCAGAAAAGGGCCCAATTATGAAGCGATCCAAGTTCGCTTTGAATTGCTCCGGGACAACCAGGTCGTTGGTGAACTTCGTCCTGAAAAGCGTCGCTATAAAGCATCGAGCATGGTAATGACCGAAGCTGGTATCAAGCGAAGTTTGCTCGGTGATTTATATATCTCTCTTGGTGAAGCAGTCGACGGCGGTTGGGTCACCCGGGTGCAGCAAAAGCCTGCGGTCAATTGGATCTGGATTGGCGTTTTATTCATGGGCCTCGGCGGATTCTGGGCTGCCGCGGATGCTCGTTACCGAAGACGGCGTGTGGCTTTAACAAAGCACGCAGTGATTGATGTGTCCAGTCGCTCTGGTGAGGTCTCGGGATGAGCCGTTGGATCAGAGCAGGTTTGCCGCTTGGGCTCTTTGTGGTGATCGCTTGGTTCTTACTGAAAGGTTTAGACCGAAATCCTCGCGAAATACCTTCACCGCTGATCAATAAGGCAGCACCTCGCGAAGTCCTCGAAGGGCTCGATTTTCTTGAAGTAGGCGCACAGACACTAAAGGTCAATGATCTCGAGGGTCAGGTCTGGCTGCTCAATGTTTGGGGCTCATGGTGTAGCGGCTGCCAGGTCGAACATCCGCTCCTGAATCGGCTCGCTGCCGAAAAGCTGCTACCCATTGTCGGTTTGGCATGGAAAGATGCGCCTGCCCAGTCGCGCGATTGGCTTTCGAAATTGGGCAATCCCTATGCGATGGTACTCATGGACTTACAAGGCAAGGCAGCAATCGAATGGGGCGTTTACGGTGCCCCAGAAACCTTTTTGATCGATAAAGACAACAAGGTTCGTTTCAAACATGTCGGCCCACTAAGTGCGGAAATCATCGATAAGCAATTGCGTCCCATGATCGAGCAATTAAAACGCTAATGCTTGCAAGGACAAGCTGATGAGCCAGGCAATACCCAACCAACTGCCCCCTGTCACACTCGACGAAGCTCAGCAGCAGCGTTTGCGCAAGCTCTATGCCGAGATCCGTTGTCTGGTCTGCCAAAACCAAAGCCTCGCGGACTCAGCTGCTGATCTTGCCGTCGATCTGCGTCACGAAGTGCAAAGCCAGATTGCCAAGGGTTCGAGCGACGAACAGATTAAGCGATGGCTTGTTGAACGCTATGGCGACTTTGTGCTTTACAAACCCCAACTGCAGGCAAGTACCGCCATTTTGTGGGCAGGGCCATTTGTCAGCCTGGCGCTTGGCGGTCTAATCTGGAAACTTGTACAACGTCGAAGAAGTATCAATAGGGTACCGAACAGCGCCCTCTCAGCTGCCAGTGAGTTATCCATAAGCGGGAACCTGAGGGCCGCAAGCTCAGCCGGAACCGCAGCACTGTCTGTTGACAGGTCAAAGCCAGAGGGTTACGAGCGTCAAGTGTCGCAGGCTGCTGAGGTCAGCGACGCTGAGCGTGCAAACCAACTCAGACGTGCTAAACAATTACTTCTTTCAGATGACGATCAACGAGGCAGCTAAGTCATGAATAAGCGCAAACACCTTGTGATACCCGAGGAATCTGGCAGGCGCCAGTATTTGTCAAGGCTTTCTGCGGGCGCCATAGGCTCGCTCATTGGTCTTTCAGGTTGCGCAAGCCCACAACTCGCACTTGAATGGAACGACGATGCCATTAAGCCTGCGCTTGCAAGCAAAGTGATCGTGCTTGCCCAGCACCCCGACCTGGTGATTGCACGCGTTAGCGAGGATTTAATGAGCGAAGCAATCGGAAAACTTGGTATACATGCCGTAGCAGGATGGCGCCTTTTGCCCGATCGAAAGGGATCGCCTGATGAACAAACCCTCCAACTCGTGGTAAGGCAAGCGCAAGCGAGCCATGTGCTGTTGCTTCAAGCGATGCCTCCACAACAAAGCAGACAACTTGCGCCAGTAAATCATCCTGGTTTGGGTTATTGGGGACCTTATCGACGCTGGTACGGGGGCACGGTGTGGGCGCAAGTACCGGTCACCACGATCACGACCTCGGCGAGCCTTTATGATGCGGGCAACAATAAAATGCTCTGGGGCGCAAGCCATATGAGCAATCACGCCTACGGGATTCGCCCCGAACTCGAAGCTATGGTCAACGCCTTCGTACAAGGCCTCCAGAGCCGTCAATGGTTACCAGGAGAAAAGCGCTAAATTAACAGGGCTGCACCTGTCTTGCTTTGAACAAGGTCCGCAGAAACATCGTCCGCACACTCAACGAGTTTTAGACCTTCTTGGGTGATATCGATGACCGCGAGGTCGGTGATGATGCGGTTGACAACGCCAAGTCCCGTAAGCGGCAAGGTGCATTGTTCCAGAATTTTTATATCTTCACC
>JALQWJ010000098.1 GCA_023258775.1 Burkholderiaceae bacterium
GGCCCCGCCATTCTCGCCTCACCCAGTTATCGGGTACCTCATAGCGTAGCCAATCCCGGGTTCGGGCAATAATTTTGACGTGGTCAGGCCGAAGACCGACCTCCTCTTCGAGTTCGCGAAACATGGCTTGCTCAGGCGATTCACCGCGCTTGATGCCACCCTGCGGAAATTGCCACGAATGCTCGCGGATGCGCTTGCCCCAAAATACCTCGTTACGCCGGTTCAGCAGGATGATGCCGACGTTGGGGCGATAGCCGTCTTTGTCCAGCATGTCGACTGGCCTTGTCCCTTAGAATGCAAGTGATTATAGCCATCGACTTAGCAACTGAATACCTTTGTTTGCCATCTTTCTTATCCACTTTTGGTCCTTCCTAAGTCGCCGAATGTCTGACAGCCCCCATTTGAAGAGTGCTTATTGATGAAAGCAAGCCAGTTCCATATTGCCACCTTACGCGAAGCGCCTGCCGATGCAGAGGTCATCAGTCATCAATTGATGACCCGTGCTGGGATGATTCGTAAACTCGCAGGTGGTATTTATAACTATATGCCGATGGGTCTGCGGGTCATTCGCAAAATTGAAGCGATTATTCGAGAAGAGATGGAAGCGGCCGGGGCTATTGAACTACTGATGCCCCTGGTGCAACCCGCAGAGCTTTGGATGGAGTCGCAACGCTGGCAAAAATATGGGCCTGAGCTGCTTAGGGTTAAGGACCGTCACGAGCGCGATTTTATTATTCAACCCACCTCAGAGGAGGTGATAACGGATATTGCACGAGCAGAGCTGCGAAGTTATAGGGATTTACCAAAGAATTTTTATCACATTCAAACCAAGTTTCGCGATGAACGCAGGCCGCGTTTTGGCGTGATGCGCGGCCGCGAGTTCACCATGAAAGATGCCTACTCGTTTGACCGGGATCGCGAAGGCGCTTTGGCTTCGTATCAACGCATGTTTGATGCTTATCAGAGAACCTTTGAACGTATCGGTCTAAGCTTTCGCGCTGTTGCTGCTGACACAGGTGCAATTGGCGGATCAGCGAGCCATGAGTTTCAGGTTATTGCTGAAACTGGTGAGGATCTCATTGCCTATTGCCCCGATTCAGATTACGCCGCCAATATTGAACTTGCCCAGGCACTGCCTTTGATCGCAGCGCGCGCGGCGGCAACCGAGCCGATGCAAGCCGTGGCAACGCCCGATCGGTCCCGCTGTGAAGACGTCGCTACGTATCTCAAGATAGCGCTTGAGAAAACTGTGAAATCGCTGGTGCTGGCCGTGGACATTGACGATGCCTCAGGTGGTGGTACAGCGGCAATCTACTTGTTGCTTGTGCGCGGGGATCACGACTTGAATGAAGTGAAAGCTGCAAAGCTGGCTGGCCTGTCGGGGTTCCGCTTTGCGAGCGAAGCAGAAATCCTTGATTATTTTGGTTGTGAACCGGGCTACCTCGGACCGTTGAATACCCGCAAGCCTGTCAACGTGATTGTTGATGAAACTGTGGCGAGGATGAGTGATTTTGTCTGTGGTGCGAATAAGGCCGGATTCCATCTTCGGGGCGTCAATTGGGGCAGAGATCTTCCCGAACCGAATGTTGCTGATTTGCGTAATGTGCGCGAGGGCGATCCCTCTCCGGATGGCAAAGGTCTTATATCCCTATGCCGCGGGATCGAAGTGGGTCATGTGTTTTATCTCGGCACTCGCTACGCCGAGCCGATGCAGGCTTACTTCGTGGATGAAGATGGCAGCAAGAAGCTGATGGAAATGGGCTGTTATGGCATTGGTGTCACTCGTTTACTTGGCGCGGCGGTCGAACAAAATCATGATGAACGCGGCATGATTTGGCCAAGCAGTATTGCGCCCTTTAGCGTGGTCATCGTTGCGCTTGGTTTGGCCAAATCCCAGGCCGTACGATCAGCGAGCGAAAATCTCTACCAGTCATTGCGCGAGGCAGGCATTGATGTGATCTTTGATGATCGAGATCTTCGTCCTGGGGTCATGTTTGCTGACTGGGAACTGGTCGGCGTGCCCTGGCGCGTGACGATCGGCGATCGCGGCCTCGCCCAGGGTAAGCTTGAACTCACCGCAAGGCGCGGATTGCAAACCGAAAGCCTATCGCCGCAAGCCTTGCTTGAGACCTTGATTGAGGCTTTAAGCGCGCGTTAACGTCCTCGTTTTCCGAAGCCGCCGGATGGTGGCATGGGCATTCCGCCTCCCATGCCACCGGGCATGCCCGCCTTACCCATCCCGCCCATGCCCCCAAAGCTGCGCATCAATTTGGCCATGCCTCCTTTTTGCATTTTCTTCATCATGCCCTGCATTTGCTCAAACTGAGCGAGCATGCGGTTGACCTCTTGCACTTGAACCCCGGCCCCGGCCGCAATCCTGCGCTTTCGCGAGGCTTTTATCAGATCTGGTTTAGCGCGTTCGGCAGCCGTCATGGCGTGGATAATGCCCTGGGTGCGCTTAAGCTCACGCTCGGCCTTGTTCATGTCGGTCTTGCCGGCAGCCGCCTGCATAGCGGCAGGCAGCTTATCGAGCATGGTTGAAAGTCCACCCATTTTGCGCATTTGTATCAACTGACCCAGGTAATCCTCCAGATCAAAGCGTGCACCTGATTTGAGTTTATTGGCCAGGGCCTTGGCGCTATCTTCATCGATTGCTGCACGGGCTTGCTCAACCAGGGCAACAATGTCACCCATCCCAAGCACCCGATTAGACATGCGCTCGGCATCAAAGGCCTGCAGACCATCTGGTTTTTCGCTGACACCGACGAATTTGATCGGACGTCCAGTCACAGCCTTGACCGAAAGCGCTGCACCGCCGCGCGAGTCCCCATCAAGCTTGGTGAGAATGACCCCGGTAAGATCAAGTGCCTGACCAAATGCCTTGGCGGTATTGACCGCGTCCTGGCCTTGCATGGCATCGACCACAAAAAGCGTTTCGATGGGTTTGAGTTGCTGATGAAGCTTGCTGATTTCAGCCATCATCGCTTCATCGATGCCAAGACGGCCTGCTGTGTCAACAATGAGAACGTCATGGAAATGCGTGCGAGCCCAATGCAGTGCGTTTTGTGCGATGTCCTCGGGTTTTTGCGTCGGCAGCGAGGGGAAATAGTCAGCGCCCACCTGTTCACTGACCACTCGTAATTGTTCAATGGCGGCAGGTCGGTAAACGTCACAAGACACTGTGAGGACTTTTTTCTTTTGTTGCTCCGCCAACCACTTGGCAAGTTTTCCGGCGGTGGTTGTTTTTCCTGCGCCTTGCAGTCCTGCGAGCAAAATAACAGCCGGTGGTTGGGTTGCCAGATTGAGCTTGGCTGCATCGCCCTTGCCGCCCATCAAGTCAACCAAAGCGTCGTGCACCACACCGACGAGCGCCTGCCCTGGGGTGAGGCTTGCCATCACTTCCTGACCCATGGCGCGTTCTTTTACCGTAGCAACAAAGTCGCGTACGACACTCAAAGCCACATCGGCCTCCAGTAAGGCGAGCCGGATCTCGCGCAGCATCTCTTGGGTGTTGGACTCGGTAAGCCTTGCCTCACCTCGGATGGTTTTCACAACCTTGGCAAGTCGCTGAGATAGGTTTTCAAGCATGGTGTGAATGAGCTTTCAATGGATTTTGAGCAAGCAGTGAAAAAATCATAAGGACACGACCGGCAAAGCCAATGCCATGCGAGCCGATGTTGCTTGCGCATCGCCGCCTGTCAGCGCCAAGGATGTGTGTTGATGCCAGTGAAGTGCTCTACACTTTAACGCAGGCCGGCTCAACTGCCGATTCGCAAGCTTCTTTGCAAGTTTATGGCATCTCAAATTTCCTTCATGGCTCACTGGCAGGGCTGGCTCACTGTGGCTGCAGCGGCTAGCTATCTGCTTGCCGCGCTTTTGATCCGGCGTCGGCACAAACACGGCTTGCTGATCCTGGCCCTCGCGCTTGGCTTGCATGGACCGGTACTTGCCACCCAAATCGTTGTGCTTGAGGGATTGCGCTACGGCTTTGCCTCGGCGCTTTCGGCAACGCTTTGGCTTGCCCTTGTCGTGCTGGTGTGGGAGGCGCGAAGAAGTCGTCTGGAGGGTGCGGCCAGTTTTGTGGCGCCGCTTGCGGCTTTTGCCCTGGTTCTGCCCTGGTTCTTTGTGGGGCATCTGTTCCAGGGCCCGGTGTCAGTCCTTTTTGTACCGCATCTGCTGATTGGCACCCTGGCCTATGGCGTGTTTTTGCTCGCTGCAACCCTGGCGGTATTCATTCTGGTCCAGGCGCGCGTGTTGCAGTCGCACAGCGCACGATTTCTCGACGATGGTTTGTTTGATCAGTTGCCGCCCTTGCTGGCCATGGAACGTATGCTTTTTCGATACCTGAGCATTGGTTTTTTCCTGCTCACCATTACGCTTATTAGCGGTGTGCTGTTTTCTGAGGAGGTTTTTGGGCGCGCTTTGAGGCTTGACCATAAGTCGGTGCTCACGCTGCTGTCATGGCTTGTTTACGGTCTTTTGTTGTGGGGACATCGACGTCGCGGCTGGCGGGGTGCTGCGGCCGCACGTGCGACCTTGCTTGGCTTTTTCGTTTTACTGCTCGCTTATGTTGGCAGCCGCTTTGTCCTGGAAGTGGTCTTGCAGCGTGGTTTGGGCGGGTAGAAATGCAGCGGTAGACGATTAATGCAGCGGTAGACGATTGAACATGATGGATCATTGAACGATGCGATGGCTTTTCTTCATCTTGCTCGCAGCCCTTGGGTGGTTGTTGTGGAAAGGACTGCTTCGTGTCAAAAAAACACAGATCGACGAGGCGGCCCGGCGTGAAGCTTCGAATCTGCAAAAGAGCACCGAACAAGATGCCCGCTCAAAGTCCGATTTTGGGGCAAAGCCCGAGCACTCATCGCCTGAGGCTGAGGGACAAAACCAGCAGGATTTGCCAGCGCAGGCCATGGTGTCTTGCGCATATTGTGGCGCTTGGTCACCGAAAAGTTTGGCGCTAAAGCAACAGAATCAGTGGTTCTGCGATGAAAATCACGCCAAAGCCAAATCCTAAGCGGCGCGGCAAGTTACCTGCGCTGTCTTTCAGGGCTTGGCGCTGAATTTCCCCAGATGAAGCGCTTTTAGCCGCACTTTATCAGTTGCTAGCCCGGATTCATGAGCGATGGTCAGCGCCTTGGCCGGCGGCATTCGGCCGCTGGCCGGTGCTTGCTGTTGCTGGCCAGAGCCACTAGAATTTGTGTCTGAGAAGCTTTGAACCACTATATCTAGTGGTCGCTGGTGCTATTCAACGAATCTGTCTCGCAAGACAGACCCAACTAAGATCTGGCCATTTCGGCTCCCCCGGAGGAAAATCATGCAGCAAAGCCCCCATTCCCAAAGCAATCCCTCAATGGGCACACGTCCCAGCGCCATGTTGGGAGCGTCTGCTGCGCCTGGGGCCCTGGCCATTCATCCGGGTTTAAGCGATTTCAAACTGATACGCCGAAATGGCTCGGTGGTTGCATTTGAGCCAGTCAAGATTTCAGTGGCCATGACCAAGGCATTTCTTGCGATCAATGGCGGCCAGGGTGCGGCTTCGGCGCGCATCAGAGAACTGGTCGAGGATCTCACCCAAAATGTCGTCCAAGCGCTCACCCGTGGCAAGCCCGGTGGTGGAACCTTTCATATCGAAGACGTTCAGGATCATGTAGAGCTTGCATTGATGCGTTCGGGCGAACATGAGGTAGCAAGGGCTTATGTGCTCTACCGCGAACGCAGGTCCCAGGAACGTGCTGCCAAAGGCGAATCAAGCCACGCACCTGCCTCGAGTCTTCATGTGATCGATGCTGGGAATCGGATGCCGCTTGATATGGCGGATTTAAGCGCTGTGATCGCCTCAGCTTGCGAAGGTCTGCATGAGGTGGTGAGTGTCGAATCAGTCTTGCAGGAAACGGTTAAAAATCTGTATGACGGTGTACCTCTGGATGAGGTCTACAAATCGGCCATCCTGTCAGCGCGCTCACTTATTGAGAAAGATCCCGCCTACAGTCAGGTTACCGCTCGTCTCTTACTTCATACCGTGCGCAAAGAGGTTCTTGGCGAGGTGGTCAGTCAGCCGCAAATGCACCAGCGCTATG
>JALQWJ010000099.1:0-269 GCA_023258775.1 Burkholderiaceae bacterium
GCCAATCATGTCAGGCATTGATGCGATCAAGGCGATCCGATCAGGTTCTATCCAGAACAAGTACGTTCCCATCGTGGCACTTACGGCAAGTGTGATGGCGCATGAGCGCGAGCAGGTCCTAGCCGCTGGTGCTGATCAAGTGCTTGGTAAGCCCTACCGCCGATCTGAGCTTTGTGAGGTCATCGAAACTTGGTGCTATGCAGGCACTTCCTTTGATCAGTCATTTTGGGATGAAAACTATAGTGAATTCCCACTTAGTGATCAGCAAG
>JALQWJ010000099.1:279-6040 GCA_023258775.1 Burkholderiaceae bacterium
GCTTTATTACAGTCTGCTTTTGATAGCGCAAGGGCTTCGCTTGCGCTATCCGATACAAGCAGTTTGCCCATGCTGAGAACCACCCTTCATAGGCTAGCGGGTGCCTTGAGCCTTGTGGGATACCGAGAGGCTGCTAGTCGATTGCATGCGATGGAGAAGCACTGCCTAGATGCCGAACATAGGCGCTTAAATGTTGATACGTTGGTCACTGGTCTTAAGCGTTTACTTCATTCACTGCTTTCAGCCGTTGGTGCACAACTTACCCAGCTTGAGACTAGTTCTGACAAGGAGTTACACCATGCTCGTTGATCCCCAAATGCGTCGCGTGCTTGCCATTGATGATGACCTCACCAGCTTAACCATGATTACGCTGGCCTGTCGATCAATTCAATCCAATATTCGCCTTCAATCGGCAAGTACCGTGGAACGTGCAAATTGGCTTTGTCGTCAAGAGCGATTTGATTTGATTATTCTCGATCATCAACTTGGCAATATGTCTGGGCTTGAGTGGCTCGACGGCGTTCGCTCTCATCTTAGGCCAAGCACCGCGGTAGTGGTGTTTAGCGGCGAACTTAAAGCCACTGATCTGCGTGAATACCAGCGTCGCGGTGTACTGCAAGTACTTTGTAAGCGTAGCCTAACCCTTGGTCGTCTGGGTTCTACCTTGAAATCGGCCTTTGAGATGGCTTGCGTCTAGCCACCGGGCAACAACTTGGTTATTTGATCGGGCGGCCGGCTGAAGCTACTGAATAGCAGCAGCTTTCCAATGGCAGAATGGCGACATGATGATCAGACGATTTAAGCCCGGTCTCGTAGCGCTGCTATTGACTGCTTGCACCACGCCGCAAGAGCGCGCAATTAGTGATTTTTGCGAGCGTGAGGCTTTGCGCGAGTTGCCTGTCGACACCATCATCGTTCCGGTCACAAGGCCTATTTATGTCGGTGAACGAGTTGTTGGCGCCCGTCGTGTTTGCAAAACAAGGGAGCGACAAGTCGCCAAAGACGACAAGGGTCGAAGCGAAAAGCTTACTGAGACCGTCTGCACTGATGAGCCCGTGACTAAGCCGATATATAGGGATGTCCTGGTTCAAGAGCCCATGGATCGAAATCAAGGCCCTCGAGCTTCGTATGTCGGTCTTTGTCGACGCCAAGCGATTCAGCAAGGCATGTTTGCTGATGTGAAGGCAAGGTGATTCACGATGCGCGTTTTGTTGGTTGAGGATGATCAATTACTCGCTGATGCCCTGCGATTGGCGCTGTCCCAAGCCGCTCACCAGGTTGATGTGGTCGACGATGGCGAGCTCGCCGATCAGGCATTGCGCGATGCAAGCTATGACTTGGCGGTTCTTGACATTGGATTACCCAACATGAACGGTCGCGATGTATTGCGGCGCTTAAGGCAACGTAACGCTGGAACCCCAGTGCTTGTTCTGAGTGCGCTTGAGCGGCTTGAAGACCGCGTCGAGTTGCTCAACCTAGGAGCGGATGACTTCCTACAAAAACCCTTTCACCTTAGCGAACTCGATGCGCGGGTTAAAGCGCTACTTCGACGCGCGCACAGGCACGCAAAAAATGAGGTAGAACTGGGAAGAATTCGACTCGATATGGATGCTAGACGTTGCTTTGTCGATCAGGTGGCTGTCGATCTGACTGCTCGCGAGTTTGCAGTCCTTGAGCTGTTATTGCTGCGAGCCGGGCGTGTGATCACACGCAGTCAAATTTTGGACTTGCTCTATGGTTGGGAAGACAATCAGGCCACCAATACAGTCGAAGTTCTGGTTTATAGACTTCGTAAAAAGCTAGATTTTTCGGGTTGGGATCTTAAGACGATTCGGGGCATGGGTTATTTACTCGAAGTGCATCGAGGCTCGATTGGCTGAGGCATTCAAGCGAACGACGAATGCATCAGATGCCGATAGCTCGATTCGTTCGAGGCTTTATAGAGCGCTTATTGTTCCTCTCTTGGCCCTCGTCGTTGTCGATGCATTCATCGGCTATGAAATGGCCCATCGATTTGCAGCTCAGGCCTACGACGAGGCCTTGCAGTTGATTGCGGAAGACAGCCTGGAGCAGCTTCAATCCTTAGATCGATCTACCTTGCTCACTGATCAACGAAGCTTGAATCTGTTCACAGTTCAGGGAAGGCAGGGCGTTCTTAGAGCGATTTTTGATGATCATAATCATTTGATCCTCGGGGCGAGGATCCCATCTGCCGAGCACGCAGCGCTAATGACCATGGTTGTGGATCAGGCGGGTAGACGATGGCGCATTTATAACGTAAGCCTTGAAGGCCAGCCTATCCGTGTTATGCAGATTACGATAGGAACGGCATCGCCCCTTACCCTGCGGGTTGCAGAGGATCGGACCCGAAGTGTAGAACTCGAGCACTTGATTCATTCACTCGTCCTCACTCCCCAGCTTATTCTGATTGCTGCCCTATTGTGGATTATTCAGCAAGCGGTCAATCATGGGCTATCCCCGATGCGCCGCTTGGGGGCGCTGATCGTGTCGCTAAAGGGGGAGGCAAGACTACATAATTTATCGCGTCAGATTCCAGCTGAGGCCAAGCCTTTGGTCGAAGCGATTGATCAGCTGCTAGATCGACTTAGTGCCGCGAAGGACCTTCAGGATCGATTTATTGCCGACGCAGCACACCAACTCAAAACACCACTTGCTGCGATTATTACTTATAGCGAACTGCTTGAACGCAGCCAGCTCAATCAAGAGCAGCGCGCAAGTCTAGCGAATCTACAGGCGGGATCCGAACGATTATCGCGCATGCTCAAGCAATTGTTGGCCTACCTGCGCAATGCTCCGGAGTCGCCGCGACTGCTTGCCATGCAAGAGATCAACCTATCCGAGCTCGTTCAGGACGCAGCGCTCGAGTGGGCACCACAGGCGATTACCAAAGGCCAGGATTTTGGTTTGGGTGTAATCGCTGCCGATCAGCGAGTGTTGGCAGACGCTACACGGCTGCGCGAAATGCTCGATAACCTGATTGATAACGCTATACGTTATAGCCCTAAAGGCAGTCAGATTAGTCTTTCGCTTCTGGCCGCGCCCGAGTGCTGCATTCAGGTCGAAGACAGTGCGCCGGAGATTCAAGCTTCAGAACGCATGCGGATTTTTGAACGTTTTTATCGCATACCAGGTACCCGTCAGCAAGGTAGCGGCTTAGGGCTCGCAATCGTGCGCGATATTGCAGCTCTGCATGGTGCCAAGGTTTTTGTAAAGCCTAGAGCCCATGCACAAGGCAATTGCTTTGAAGTTGTTTTTCCAGCTCAGCGTAAGCAAAAGGATGCTTCTCTGTTCTAGCGACGTTTTGTGTTCATTTATTGTTCATGTTCGGATTATGTTGATGCCATTCATTAGTTAGCTTCGGTGCATGTGATGACGCTAGCCTGCAGGGATTACTTGTAGGAGAACTGTCGCATGGACATGCTTTCAACATCGGCCTTCTGGGTTGCGCTTGCGCAGATCATGGTCGTGAATATTATGCTCAGCGGGGATAACGCTGTCGTGATCGCGCTTGCTAGTCGATCACTGCCGCCAAAACAACAAAAAATGGCCATTCTTTTTGGTAGCGGCGCAGCTATTGTACTAAGAATTATACTTACATTCTTCGCTGTCATGCTGATGGAATTACCTTACTTGAAGCTGGTGGGTGGTTTGGCCCTGCTTTGGATTGCAACAAGTATGCTTAATTCCAATAACGGCGAGGGCGAGCTTGAGTCGCATTCAAACTTATGGGCAGCGGTTCGAACAATTCTTGTTGCAGACTTCATCATGAGCTTAGACAACGTTATCGGCGTTGCTGCGGCTGCCAAGGGTAATTATGTCTTGCTGGTCATCGGTCTGGCCTTGAGCATTCCTCTGATTATTTATGGAAGTCAGATCATTCTGAAACTCATGGAGCGCTTTCCACTCATTATCTTAGGTGGTGCAGCGCTTCTCGGATGGGTTGCTGGTGACATGATGATTGCTGATCATGTGCTTGAGCCCTATCTTGCATCGCACAGTGCGCTTGCTCATTGGTTTGCGCCCGCACTGTGTGCCGTTGCTGTGGTGGTGGTGGGTAAGTGGCTCGACAGTCGTGCGCATGCGGCACGACAATCCCAAACGCAAACCGAAGAGTCTCCTGTCACATTCGGGCCCGGAAGCAATGCAAACGGTACTGATTCCAACAGGGCTGGGTCTTGACCCCGAGGCGCTTCAAAGCCACTTGAAGCGCCTTCACCATTACGGCGGAGTTCGTGTGCACCTATTATCGGTGCAACCGCGTTATAACGGCCATGTGCGAATGTACCTTGGCGAGGCACTGGTTAAAGCAGTGATTCGTAAGGATGCTGAACGTGAGTTTGCGCCCTGGCGGGGACTGCTTGAGAGAGCCGCCATTCCCTACTCGCAACACATCGAGCTTGGTATCAAAGCAGAGACGATTGTTCGTTTTGCCCAGCAAATGCGCTGCAGGCGTATCGTCTTGGGCAAGGCGCCTCAGAGCTGGTTAAGGCGTGTTCTTAGAGGCGCGCTTAAGGGCCGCTTACTTGACATCGCTCGGGCCTTGGGGATTAAGTTAGATCTGTGCGACAAGGTTCATCCGCCGCAGGTGCAACGCGTTACAACACCCTCAGGACCGAAAGGTGCAGAAGTGTTAGGCTTGAAGCGATGCGAGTGGTTTTGTTTTTGCTCGCCCTTCATGCGGGCGTCTGCGGAGCGGTCGGCGCGGTAGAGCCTCCCGAGCCCCTCGTTGTATCTGCAAGCAGGCGCCTCGAGCCGCTCTGGGAGACGCCGGCTGCCCTTTCGGTCCTCGGTGGTGAGCAACTGGACGGTGCAGGCCCTCGGATTCAGGCTGCCGAAGCCTTGCAAAGACTTCCTGGCGTGCTCGCTGCGGATCGGGGAAATTATGCCCAAGACCCACAACTTTCTGTGCGAGGCTTTGGTGCACGGGCTGCGTTCGGTGTCCGGGGTATCAAACTAATCAGTGACGGTATTCCGGCTTCTATTCCAGACGGTCAGGGCCAGGCTTCTAGCGTCGCGCTTGGTGCCGCCGATCGTATCGAGGTTTTGCGTGGCCCGATGGCAGTACTGTACGGAAATGCATCGGGTGGGCTAATTCAGAGTTTCGCCCGCTCACCTGAACAAGGCTTGCACTTTCAGGCTCAGGCTTATGCAGGTTCACTCGGTCTCAAGCGAAGTCTGATTCAAGCCGAGTTTCAACAAGGCTCAAGCGATTTACTCCTCGATTACAGCGACTTCTCAATCGATGGTTATCGACGCAACAGCGCGGCCTCGCGCCAGCAACTTCAGGCGAACTACAGCTATAAGTGGGGGGAGGCAACCAAGCTGCGTCTCGTTGCTCAACGATGGGAGCAGCCATTCGCCCAGGATCCCGCTGGCCTAAACCTTGAGCAACTTCGTCAGGATCCGCGCCAGGCGGGTACAAACACGATAGAGCGTCGCGCTCGCAAAGAAACAGCGCAAGAACAACTCGGTCTTTCCTTAGAGCATCGCTTCTTCAATAATTTTGACCTTAGTCTTTATGGTTTTGGGGGCACTCGGGATAATTTGCAGTATTTAGCTTCTAATAACTGGATCGGTCTTGATCGAGCTTATGGAGGCTTGGGTATAAGACTAGGGCAGCGTCTATCTTTCGACTCCGTGCCTTTGCAATGGAGTTTGTCGTTGGAGCATGAGCGCTCGAGCGAACGCAGACAGGCGGGTGCTGCTTTAATAGGGGAAAAATTTGGTGATCTAACGCGCA
>JALQWJ010000009.1 GCA_023258775.1 Burkholderiaceae bacterium
ACATAGCCCGTACCGATCATGGTGATATTCATGCGATCTAAACCTTTTCGAGAGAGAGGATTAAACCCCGAATTGTATGCCGCAGTCGGGCTCACCTTGATGACGACTCTCGTAGGATGGATCACCCGCAGCAGCTATCTCATTGCGAAGTGCGGCAATCGTTTGAGGTATAGCGGGTTGAGTGCCAGTGGCTGCGTAGACCAATCCCGGTAAGGCCGCTGCGCTACCTCGGTTGACTTGTGCTTCAAACGCACGCTTATATGGCATTGCAGGCGGACTTAAATCGGCAATGGAACCTTCAGATCCTTTTTGCGCGTTACTATGAGTTCCCGAATCTTCCCATGGTGGTAGCGGAATCCGCGCTTGCGACCTTAGTCGCCAGTGCCAGCGCCCCGACATAATGCAAAGTGTGGCATGGTCGAGTTCATTCGAGCAATCATGCGATGAACGAATGACCAACGAGACCGCCTTTCCAAAGAACGGCATCTTAATTGGCATCCAATAGCTGAGCTCACCAACTAAATGATCGGGATTCGATGAATCGCTAGATATAGCCTGACCTACGTTCAAGTGGCCCATATGGAGCGACGAAGACCAATTTGTCCTCTGTTTACTGTTACGAACGAATAACTCGTCCTTGGATTGATATTGCAAATCTTGATCAGGTTTTTGTGACTCCCCGTAAAAAGCGGCCCATGGCTTGAGCGTCTTTTTGATTGCGTCTTCGAATGCCGAGTCAGCAGCGCTTTGGCGACTTCCAGCTTGAATTGGACCCGAGAGGCGACTCGGAGGGCTATCGCCTCCAGATCTTTGTGTAGACGCAACCGAAGAAGGTAAGGTCAATTCAGAAGCCGCTGCACGCAGACCTTCTCGAAGTGTATGGCCGAGGTGCACTTTTCCTATCGCGATGTATGCCACTTGCATTGCGATAAAGAAGAACATCAAGGCGATTGGGATGGCAACGATCGCTTCAGTTGCTCCCCACCCTCCTTGCTTCATCAAGGCTCGGGGAGAATAGCGTTCTCTAACGCCATAGGCATTAAGGCAACGGCGTATAGAGCGAGGAGGCACTGAGAGTTCACGTCGTAGGAGCTTACCCTCTGCATCAACCCACTCAATGTCGATGGGATGGCGCAAAGTAAAGGTGTGGATTGATCTGCAATTTGGAATAAAAACCCATCCTTTGAATGAGTCGCCAATCCCACCCATAGGGCTCAGCCCAAAGAGGCGCTCCCAGAACTGCCGCAGGTAACGATCGCCTTTAAATTGGTCACAGTTCGTCATCGTCCAAACTCCACACTCAATTGATAGAGCACGGGAAACAAAAGCACGATGAAGGTTGAAGGAAATATTAAAGTGACTAAAGGAGCAAGAAGGCGTAAAGGGGCTTTAAGCGCATCGTTTTCAGCCAATAAGAAACTCTCTTGTCTCGACTGGTCGGCAAATTGTTTTAAACGTTCGGCAACAGGTCCTCCTTGACTTTGCGCAATTGCAATCAATTGAGCAAGCGATCTTAGCGAAGTAAGCGACATCAACGCTCCAAAGTTTGCCAATGAATCGGAGAGATTCAAGCCACCATGAACATCGCGTTTTATACGCTGACGAAAGAGTTCAAATGCTGGGTGGCTGTTCTGATCTAGAGCGCTTAATAATGCTGCAGTCGGTGCTTGGCCCGACTCGAGACCAATCACCCAAAGGTCTATGAGGTTTGGAAGGCGAATGCTGAGCCGATGCCGAAGCTTGTCAATTTGTGCGTACATTCGAAACATCAGCAATCGCGGAAGTAGGAGAAACAAAACACAAATAATCACTATGACGCTAAAGAGCCTTACTCCAAAATCAATAAATGTCACGCGACCATCGAGTTGACTGTTTGACGAGAGGGCAGTTGCGACAAAGATTAAAGAAATCAGTGCCAGCAAGACCATGAACTGCTTACCTAATTGACGTTGAGCTATGCCAATCGCGTCTAGCTTCTTGATTGATACACCCATTGAGATCAATGGCTGGCTCCTAATTGATAGATTGGCATAATGATGAAATCGTTCCTGACATTGAAAACCATTCAGCCGGATCATGAACCAGCCCGACATCTCAAACATCTGATCGAGCGAGCATCGCGACGGCATAGAAACGTCTGATCGATGATCGCGGGCCGAGTTTCGGTTGTCGTCCAAGTGCCGTTTCTCGCGCCCTTTGCCGCGTTTAAGTAGTATCGCGCCCATTACGTACAGCGAAAGCGCGACAACCAATCCAAGTCCAAGCTGAAGCAATAACTCATTCAATGTTTGCATGTCAGCTCTAAGCCCACTTTGATCGTGATAAGCGTCGTACCCACCAGGCACCAACTAGGTTCATACAGATAGCGAGTGATAAAGCACTTCGGCCCGCAGCGGTGTGTAGTAAAAACTCAAAGCCGCCTGGATCGACAATCGAAAGCGCAGCCAAAATCAATGGAGGTAGCGCCGACATGATCCAAGCTTGACCTCTTGCTTGAACCGTTAACACCCTTAGCTTTGATCGGAGATTGAGGCGCTTACGCATATCGTTGGAGAGCCTCTCAATAGAAGGTGCAAGCGTGCCGCCTGAGGAAAGGCCGACACGAAGACAACTCGCAAATACGACAAACTCTTCAAGATCAAGCCTTCGTTCTTGCCTCTTAAGGGAGTCTGAAAGGCTAATGCCCATCCTTAGATCGGATCTAATCTGGTGAAAATAGGGCGACAGAACGGGGTCAATCCGATCGGGTAGATCAACGATTGCCTGATGCAGCGGCTGGCCGGCACTGATAAGAGCAGCAAGCTTGGCCATTACGTCAGGCAAGGCCTGCTCCATGGCTAGCCGTTGTTTGAATCGATAGCGTACCTGCGCGATGATTGGAATGCTAACCCCCGAAATCCCCAACAAAAGCGCGAGCGCAACCGATGTGTTGAGTAGACTAATCACGGTGGTGATCATCCCAATCAGGTAGAGAAGGCGACCGAACCGATTGGCAAAAAATTTTGTCACTCCATTTGATTGGCCTGCATACTTTTGGGCGAACTCCTGGTTGCCGAGGTGAAAATTCCACCAATCAAGCAATGCCTTATTTGTTTCCAGAAGCCAGGGTGTTAGTTGTAGGAGTAGGATCGATATGCAAAGTAACAAAAGTATCCAGGCGAACGTGTCAAACATTGAAACGATGTGGAACATTTAGGCGGCAATCCGTGAGTCGCGTATGGAAGCGGCGACTTGTGCATCGGCATGCTCGTTTGATCGTTGATCAACAAGTTGCGCGCCTGCTTGCACGGCATTCAACGATTCGCTACCCATGAACCTTGAATCATTGGATACGAAATGCTCGATCCAAGGAATGTTCATGGAGCCGTGGCTTGCTTCCAAGCAGCTGGGTGTATTGACACTCGTCCGGTAGTGAGGCGCATGAGTAAGTGAGTTCATGCTCAAACAAAACAAATCCTGCATCCGATACTGCCCCCCTTCTAAACCAGATATCTCACTAATGCTTGAGATGCGCCGCTGACCATCTGCAAAACGATTCGTTTGAATAACAAGATGAAAAGCAGATGCGATTTGAGCTCGAACGGCTTCCACTGGGAGATCAAGTCCAGCTAGCAAGGTCAATACTTCAAGTCGACTTAGTGCGTCACGCGGCGAGTTGGCATGGATGGTTGACATGGATCCGCCATGACCGGTGTTAAGGGCTTGCAATAGATCAAGTGCTTCACCGCCACGACATTCTCCAATGACAATTCGATCCGGGCGCATCCTTAGCGCGTTACGAAGCAAGTCTCGAATGCTCACGGCTCCAAGGCCCTCATGCCCAGCCAGCCTTGACTCAAGCGATACGCAGTGAGGGTGATCAAATTGCAGCTCTGCTGCGTCCTCGATGGTTATAACGCGATGCCCTGGATCGATTTCCCGAGCCAGCATGTTCAATAGGGTTGTCTTCCCGCTACCTGTGCCTCCAGCCACGAGTAAATTAAGTCGATGTTTCACTGCCCAAGCAAGAAAGCTTGCGAGTGTTGGACTTGCACCTCCCAGACTCACAAGATCCGAAAGGGACTTGAGCTTCTGGGAGAATTTTCGGATGGTGATGTGGGTACCCCGAAGCGCTAAGGGTGGTAGGACAATGTTGACCCGAGAACCATCCGCTAGCCGCGCATCCAGGGTCGGCGCCGCGAGATCAAGTCTTCGGCCTGCCTGGACTGCAATTCGCTCTGCGACATGGCGTAATGACTGTTCCGATGAGAAGTGAAAGTGAGCGCGATACAAACACCCTGCCCTTTCGATGTATATCGCATCCGGTCCATTCACCATGACTTCGCTGATGCCAGGATCATTCATCAACCCTTGAATCGGGCCGAGGCCTAGGCATTCGTCGATGGTTGCTTGAATCAGCATAAGCTTTTCCGATTCCGTAAGCGCAGCCAAATCTTCTCTCCGGCCTTCCTCTGTCGACAACAAGCTAAGGCAAATTGACCGTAACTCTTCTTCAAGCTTTGAGAGTTGATGCTCACCTGCTCTGCGTCCTTGACGATCAAGTTCGGTAAATGCAGCCGCTCGAAGCCAACTGACTTGCTTTGCTAGTTGTTGAGCACGAGTAAAGGTGCAGTCCGAAGCTTGCTCCCCTTGTCGATGTTCGCGCGCGTCACGAAGCAGCTCTGACTCAATCTGGCTGCTCGGGGGGCGCAATGGGGCGTTGACGGTCAGGTCCCGCTCGGTCCTGGTTTCCTTTGGTTTGCTTGCAAGATGTATTGGCTTGTCGTCTGCGATATGGCCATGATCAGCGATACCAGTGGCTTGAAGGCCTAAGTCCTTTGGGCCTTCGTTTCCTCTGTGACTCACCTCAGGTATGCCTTTGCTTGATGCAGCCGAGAGTTGGAGGAGGTAGCTGCCAATTTGAATCCTGTCTCTAGGGCTTAATGGACCAAATTCGCCTATTCGCGTGCCATTCACCTTGACGCCTCCGAGGGCGCCTAAATCGCGGATATAGTATTGATGATCAATTTGAAAAATGATCGCGTGTTCCTTGGCAATCCCCCAGCCTTGAAGCCGAATAGCACAATGTTGAGAACGCCCGACTGTTAATGCACCATCATGCATGGCGATACGTTTCGGGGCTTCACCTGAGCGGTTCCAATTAATGGTAACGTCATTCATTTTGTATCCTCAGTCCGGTCAGATGCTGGTATTAAGCGGGGGGCGACAAGCAGTAGCAATTCCGTGTTTCGATCGCGAAAATTTCTTGATCGGAACAACCCGCCTATTCCCGGCAAGTCACTAACACCAGGCAAGCGCTCGAAGTTCTTGGCAACATCGTCAGAAATCAAACCTGCAACAACGATTGTTTCGCCCGATCTAATTTGTACCTCAGACTCTGTACGCCGTTTAGAAATCCCTGGAACGTCCTTTACCTGTGTCTCAAAGTTGATCGACGAAATCTCAGCACTGAGTTTGAGATTTAGAACATCACCCTGAACGACCGTTGGCATAAGTTCAATCCGAATGCCGTATTCTTTAAAAATGACGGATCCCTGGCCAAGAGCGCTACTCACAGGTATCGGCAATTCGCCGCCTGCAACAAATCGGGCCGAGCTACCAAGCTTTGACCGCAAGCTGGGCCGCGCAAGCACGACAGCATCACCTTCATTGTGTAGCAACTGTAAGGTTGAGCTTAGTTGTGCAGCGATCCCAAGCGTCCAGTTAAGGGGATTGCTCCTATCAACTTTTAGTCCAGCGCTTGGCCCATTAGAAAACGGATTCCACCGAATGCCCAACTGATCAACCTTTTCACGCTTGACTTCAACAAAATAAAGGTCAACCTGTGCAGAAGATTCTGCGGCAGTGCCGTGCGCAAGAATCGTGAGGTCCCCATATCGTTTAGCCAGCTCTCCGAGTCGCTGCCGCTCTGCTTGGCTCATCGAATCACCGTCAACTACAACTCGGTTCGCTTGCTGCTCTACGCGCAAACGCGTATTAGGAGCAAGTGCGGCCTTAGCCTCTTCAAGTACGCGTTCAAGATGGTTTGCAAGCACAGTGACCTCAATGCTTCTGACCCTGCCTTTTTCCCAGACGTGCACTCGAGAAAACCCAGCAGCTTCGCCGATCAGCAAGAGTTCGCTAGGGTCCACCGGCACGGCTTGAATCGCTCTAGCATTGCCGACTGATACCCTGTACATGCCATTGGTTGATACCACCACCGAATCGCCAACCAGAAGTTGATACGTTTGCCTGGGCTCTACAGCCTGACTTGCGTAGGCTTGTAGACTTGCAGAACATAAAACGATCCACAGCAAAAGCTTTGAAAGAAAGCTCATTTCTCAATAACTCCCGCTTGCGTCGACGAAGGCTCGGTAAGACGGCGCAAATGCTGCAGCATTTCCTGCGTCTCCTTGCTACTTAAGGACCTATCTTGTTCGATGCCCTTGTTCGGGGAAACTCTAGCGGGATCAAGCGATACAGCCGGTGAAGGCTCAACGCTAGAATGGATTTGCTCAAGGGTTCGTTGACCACCGCGAATCACTTCAACGCGACTGCCAAGACCTTGCTCCCGGGATTTAGCCAGTTCAGCTTGAGTGGCTCTATCCTGAATCTTTTCGCCGTTTGGGCGCTGCGATGGTGATGCCGCGGCCCTGTCAATGATCGCAACATTTTTTTTGAGCGTCGAGTTTGATAATGCCTGACCTAGTGAGCGATCATCAGGATTACGCAACACCATTTGAAGGGCTCCATGAGCGGACGCTTTGAGCAAGCGAAGCGCAGCTTCGGGTATGACCTCAACCTCGATATGTATCCAAGACCCTTTATCAGGTCGCCGAGTTGAGCTTTGAGCATCAAGTTCGGAACTGCGCTTGATGGACACGAGTTGGACATCTTCAACGATATAACTTCCATTGTCTGGGTGCGTTGTACTGGGCTGATGGGCTTGGGTCATCTGCCAATAGAAATCGACGAAGTCGCCCGGCAAGGGAAGCTGCTTAAAGCCATAACGATCAGCAAGTACCAACTGAATCCTTCGAAGTCCGAGACTTGGATGCCTTCGCTCTGATCGTCTGATGTGGGCCGTGGAAAGAGCCTGCCCTGGCGCTAGTGTTTGCGTCATCACAAGGCCATCAATGTCGGGGAAGCGATCTGGCACGAACATGGAGTCATCGAAGAAGTCATCTGGCACTTTGCTAATTGCCAAATTCTCACGGGTTAAGACATCGCCGGGACTTAAGCTTTGCTTGGCGACAATCACTTCACGCCCCTTTGGTTTGTGGTCGATACTCACGGTCTGATCAAGATCTAGCGATGACCTTAGGAAGAAAACCGAAGCAAAAGCACCAAGCAACGCAATGAGAAATAGCGGCCATCGAAACTTACCTGGTGCATTCCAAAATTCGCTTACGCTGTTGATCAGCTTTTCTGTGAAGGGTCGAAGCCTTTGCCAAAGTTTTCGATCAGGCTTTGGCAAAGAATCCCCGGGATAATCTGAGAACGGTGTTTGCATACTTACTCTCGACTTGGCGTTGCACTAAGGTTGAGCGGTCGGTGAGGACTGCGCCTGCCACCTGCTTTCACTTGCATAGACTTGACAAGTCGCGCGAGTGCAACGAATCCACACAGCTATTCGCAACAATTGATCCTGTTTAACGAAGCTCAGATTCGTCGATAGATCTGCTCCTTTCATTCTGCTTGTAGTTAAGTGGGATCCGAGCTCTGAGTAACCTGAAGCGCTGAGTTGCTTGGCCAATCTAAGCGTGGTCCTCAAGGGCCAATGCTGATTGGACATCCAGTCGCGTGTGCAACCTGACTGATGGAGCCAGTTAATCGCAATCAGGGGAATTTCAACATGACGAAAGATTGGTTCGAGCTCGCCCTCGCAGCGCAGGCTATCGAGTCTTTCCTTCACCGCCGATTTATCAAGTCCAAACACTAACCAGCCATCATTCAAATAAGGCGGTGCCGCGCTCGCAATAATCGGGGCGAGGAGCCATACTGAGAATGCCCACTTAGCTAGCAGGTTAGCTGACGATCGACGGCAAACGTTTTTGATAATGCTGCTAATTGAGCAACACATATTCGAAATAACCGTTACGATCTGTGTAATGTATCGTTATATCGATTATGTCGCGCTTTACTCATCATTTTGTACCCTATTGAAAGCTTCGCGTTCTAGAAGTTTGACCTCGCGTTTGGACCAAGTTGTTTCAACAGTCTCAAGTCCCAAAGTCCGCAGTAGCCCCTTTAAGGAGTCGTTGATTGCCAGCAGGCCGTCAAGCGCATGTTGACCCGGCAGCGCAATGCTCTGTTTCACTCGCTCGACTGTGTGCATCTCTCCTTGTGTAGTCGCTTCAACCGATCCGTCACCAACCAGCATAGCGAGCCGTCGCGGCGGTAGGCTGATCTGGTTTGGCAGTCCAAATTTCGATCCACTTTCGTTGATTTGCACTGATGAAGTGACCCGAGCCATGTGTAGTTCATCGCGGGTATGCACACCGAAATGTGAAGCAAAATCATCGATCGATCTCACCGCACCGCTTGCTGCCGCATTGCGCGCCAAGAGCGAAGTTCCGGCATTAAATGGAACTCTGATGAACTGACGTTCGACGATTGACGAATGTCCATGCTGGGGTTGCAGCAAGCGGTCAGATGGCTCGGAGATCAAACCCAACTCATTGGTCCTCTCGGAACTAAGTGCTTTGAATAAAGCCTCTTGAGGCGTGTGTGGTTCAACGAGGGCGTTGCAATAAATGTGACGATAGGCACAATGAAAGCTCATCCAACGCGCCTCTGCAATTTGTGAGTCATCAGCATTGGCGATGCTTGCGAAGACTCGCATAGCACTTACCACCAACACAAGAAAGATTAGAAAACCCATGAGCTCCGTTAACGCTTGACCGCTCTCATTGCTTAACTTTGGCGCGATTCGCTTAGTCATCGTCCAGTTGCTCCCTGTTCTGCCTGCAGGATCTCGTCCTTTGTGGGCACACTTAACCGAGCTTGCCAGTTTGGAAATAACCAAAAACTTGAAGGTGATGCCGACTCATGGATGGGATCTGGGTGAAAGACCCATGCTGCGCCAAAACTGTAGCCTGCGCTTTGCTTTGGCCCGGTTCTTACCGATATCAGAATGCGCAGGGGATGCCGAAGCACGCGAACGTTTTGAGGGTCGATCCTCGTCAGGCGTCCGGCCCCGAAATAGCTATCGAAGTTAGAGCTATCCCTTTGGGCTAGCTCCTTCGCCTGTCTATTTTGCCAATGGATTGAATCTTGTAGCTCGGCGGATTCTGTGGATGTTGACCTCATATCTGCCCCAGTTTGATGGCTTGACTGGCGCTGTGCCCATGCAATTGGCATGGACTCCTGTTGATCACCACAGATCGGCAAGAGTCGCCCACGGCGCCAGCCATGAAGCGAAAGGCTATGGTTTGACTGCCAGCCTGATTCGAGCTGCTGAAGTGCCGACTCGCGGACTAATCGGCCTGTTAGTTGCTTAAGTGACCTTGGGATGCAATTTAAAGTCGGTATCGGTGCAATTTGATCTTCAACCTGATGATCAATAGCGAGTTGGTGAGCATCGACATCGTGACCCTTCGCTTCGGAGCTTGACGGCTCGATGGTCTGTGCTTGCGTTCGAAGTGATTGCCATATCAGTTTTCGCTGCTGTGCCTTCGATTGGTCGGTCACTTCAGATGACCAACTTTGCGAAAAGCGATCACCTGCTACAACATGGGCAAAGGCGTTAGAGTCGGCAGCTTGAACAATTTCATTGGCAATCGCTGAAAGTCCGAATCCATCAGCTGATCTAAGAAATGCATATTGCGCCGAAGCCAGTTGGTCATTTAGGCCTAGCCCCGGCGCCGTTCGAGCGAAGAGCTCAAGCTCACTAAGCTGATATAGCAATTGCTCGTCGAGGGTAACTAGCCTCGCTATCGTCTGCGCTGCCGGCTGAGCTGCCGGGAAAATCTGCGCGAGCTCCTGACCGCGCTTTGCAAGTGACTTAGCGTAGGCAGCCCAGCCATTCGCCTCCGTTAAGTACGCGGCATAGACCTCTTGAGCGATCAAGGCTCTATTTGCGAATGCGTTGAAGTTTAAGGCCCGCGCGCGCCAAGTTGCAGCACTAAGCGCAGCAGCATCAGCCAGGTTTTGGCGATGATGAGCGCGGTTGATGTCGAGAGCATATTTCCCAAGGAAGAGCGCTAGGCTAGAAACAATCCCAAGAATGAGCAAGCTCAACGGAAAGATCTGTCCCAACTGCATCGGAACATGAGAATGGCGCTTGCCCCGTGTGAACAAAGCTTCCATAAGCATCGCCGGACTACTCAAAGCGAGCGTCTGATCTCGTCGTGACAAGGCCGGTATCCGATCTAGCGCTAGACAGTGATTCTTAGCGATTGCCGCCACCATAATCATCCAAGCCTCGGCGCTGATTCGCGGCACCCTGTGCTTGAGTTGCTGCGCTCTTTGCTTGATTGATTGCTTCGCTCGCACTTTGACCTGATAGTTCGAGTGCAATGCCAGCGGTTTGACTTCGGAGCGTTTGGCCGAAGAATCCATAAACCCCAATTGCTGCGACCGCAATAAGGGCAACAACAATCAAATACTCAGTCATACCTTGGCCGAGCTGATTACGGAACTTTGATTTGCCACTTAACTTCGCATTCATGAGGTTCTCCGGTAATTTCAAATGAAGACCTCCCGGTATCAGCTAGGATTCGTCGCCTTACTCACATCAAAAACAATCGATAACACACTGACTGAGGACTATTTATGCGTTTGCTGATCGCCAACCGCTCAGAGATTGCTGTCAGAATTGCGCAAACTGCGCAGCGGATGGGTATGGAGACCTTAGGCGTGTGCGCGAGCGACGAAGGTCTTGCGCACCATAGCCCTTATATGGATCGGGTCGCGGAATTACCAGGCTCTGGTCCCACTGCCTATTTAGACATCAAGGCGTTGATACAAATCGCACAACAAGAAGGCGCAACACTGATTCATCCAGGTTATGGATTTCTGAGCGAGCATCCAGATGCTGCAAGACTCGCTGTCGATGCGGGACTCAAGTGGGTTGGACCCGATCCAAAGGTGATTGCATTGATGGGTCAGAAACCCGCTGCAATTGCCCTAGCTAAAGAACTTGGAATTCCCACGGTTCCGGGCCTATTCGACACGAGCGATCGTCAATTGCTTGAAGCCTTATTGAGAAGGGCTAAAGAAGACTACGGACCAAATGCAAGCCTGCTTTTAAAGGCACAGTCCGGTGGTGGTGGTCGAGGCATAAGAGCCGTCGATCGATCAACGAAGATGAGCAGCGTTATTGAGCAGGCTTCCCGGGAGGCGAACGCAAATTTCGGGCAGTCTTCGCTCTATGCAGAAGTTGAGATTCCTGACGTGAGGCATATTGAAGTGCAATTCGTCGGTGATGGCACACGCGTGTGGATACTTGGTGATCGAGATTGCTCGATTCAAAGGCGTCGTCAAAAGTTTATCGAGATAGGTCCTGCTCCGTCGATCGGAAAGGAAACAAGACAGGCGCTTCATCACGCAGCTGCAAAACTAGCTCTTAAGACTAATTATCGTGGCCTCGGCACTGCGGAATTCGTTTTGAGGGACGATTCGTGGTGGTTTATTGAAGTCAACGCAAGACTGCAGGTTGAGCACACGGTTACCGAGGCGACGACGGGCCTCGATCTGGTCGCCTTGCAGCTTATCCTTGCGAAAACGCACGACATGGCGAGTAGCCAAGAAATTAAAAATTTACTGCAAGCATTTCCGAGCTTAGACCACTTGGCTGGCGAACTAAATCCGGGATTGGCTCCCTTTCACAGCATCGCGATCCAATGCCGAGTCATGGCCGAATCCTATGAACGTGGCGATATAATACATAGAACGAAATGGATCATAAGGCCGAGTCGCGGCACGATTTCCGAATGGAAACCTCCAAGGGGTGCAGGTATTCGCGTGGATACTGCAATCGAAGCAGGCTGTATCGTCACGGCAAACTATGACACTTTGCTTGCAAAGCTTGTCGTTTCAATGCCAGCGCCTGCTTTTGAAGAAGATTGGGGCAATCTACTTTCTAAACTTCGAACAGCAATTGCTGAGTTTCAAATACAAGGAATAAGAACAAATATTGATTGGCTTGGATATGTTGTTGATCATCTAAGGCTAAATCAGAACAACTCGTCGACTTGGCAAGACCTCAAAACACACTGGTTTGACCGGTGGATTGAAAGCTTCCTCGGCAATCAGACAGTATGTCCCTCAAACATCGATACTGAACATGCTGTCAATCAGCAGCATCTTTTGCCAAATATCAAACTTGACGTGGAGCAGATTGACCATATCCGCGGGGCGCTCGTTGATATACCCCCCGATCGAGCGCGGGCTGTTCACCAATCATCAACTGGATCTATCAAGATTCTATCGCCCATTGATGGTGTCGTTCTAGAACTTATTAGTGTCGGGACGTCAATGGCTAAGGGTGCCGAACTTGGCATTATCGAATCGATGAAGATGCACCATGCCATTGAAGCCGATCGGTCTATGCGTGTTAGGCGATGGACTGTTCACACCGGTGAACAGGTGATCGCAGGCCAAGAAATCGGCGAAGCAATTGAGCATGGAGAGGAGTTAACAGCGTTGCAAAGCGAAGGACTTTCGCATCTCACAGTCAATAGCGATCGTGCCGTCGGATCTGGTCAGGAGCACCCGCGAGTCGTCGAGTGGAGGCTACGCGAACGATTAACACGCGATGAATCCAGACACTCCGCAGTCTCAAAACGCCGCGCCACCGGCATGAGGACGGTAAGAGAAAATCTCGCGGATCTGCTTGATGCCGGAAGTTTTATAGAACTTGGATCGCTTGTTGTAGCTGCGCAACGACGACGGCGAAGTCTTGATGACTTAATACATCATACACCTGCGGATGGTGTAATTACAGGATTTGGAAAGGTTAGCCATGCTCGTTTTCCTAGCGCCGCCAAGGTAGCAGTCATTGCCTACGACTATACCGTTTTAGCCGGAACGCAAGGAAAGCTCAATCACGATAAGCAGGATCGTCTTCTCGATATTTGTTATAAAACAAGAACGCCTCTATTGTTGCTGGCTGAAGGTGGTGGTGGCCGACCTGGCGATGTTGATGTTGTAACAGCTGGATCGCTGCATATCAAAACTTTCTCAAAGTTCGCGATGCTAAGTGGGCTGGTACCAGTAATTGGCATTATCGCTGGAAGATGCTTTGCGGGTAATGCCGTACTTCTTGGTTGCTGCGATGTCATTATCGCTACAAAGAACAGCAACATTGGCATGGCAGGACCGGCAATGATCGAAGGTGGTGGATTAGGCCGATTCGCAGCCGATGACATCGGCCCAAGCCCAGTTCAAGAGGCTAATGGGGTTATCGATATCATTGCTGAGGATGAAAGTCAGGCAATCGCTCTAGCAAAGCGTTACCTTGGCTACTTTCAGGGCAATGAGTCAGCATGGCAATATGCTAGTCAGTCAAAACTCGCAGATAGCCTTCCACGCGATCGGCTGCGGGTCTACGATATGCGGCTGCTTATTGAGCATCTAATCGACGACGATAGCGGACTCGAATTAAGGTCTAAGTTTGCGCCAAACATTATCACCATGTTGGCACGCATCGAGGGCAAACCTATCGGGCTCATTGCCAACAATCCGGGCAGACTTGGTGGCGCGATTGACGCGAATGCAGCTGACAAGGCAGCCAGATTTGTTCAACTTTGTAATGCTCATGGATTACCCATCATTTCACTCATCGATACACCTGGGAATATGGTGGGACCGCAGGCGGAAGCTCAGGCCTTGGTTCGGCACTGCTGCAGACTTTTCGTGGCTGGCGCTAAAGTCACTGTTCCGTGGGTTTCGATTGTTATTCGAAAGGCCTATGGTTTGGGCGCGATGGCCATGGCAGCTGGAAGTTTCCACGATAGCTTACTGTCAGTTGCGTGGCCGCAAGCTGAATTTGGTGGCATGGGGCTTGAAGGTGCTGTGCGGCTTGGATTCAAGCGCGAGCTAGAGAGCCTAAGCAGTGATCAGGAACGAGAAGCACTGTTTCAGTCAAAATTTGATGAGATGATGGAACAAGGCAAAGCGATCTCTGCTGCGATGCTTTTTGAAATCGATGCCGTGATCGACCCCGATGCAACGCGAGAATGGATCTTGGGTGCGCTCGAGGTCGCCGGGGCCTTCGAACCGCACGGATTCCTAGAACCGGCCAGTTCCCTCAAGATGGCCGGTTCGTACACCAAGGGCTCCGCAAGTCGAACGATGGCGAGCAATGGGCTAAGCGCTCGGTTCATTGATACGTGGTAAGCCGTGAGACTGCGCTAAGTTGGTCTACATTGCTCAATTGAATCAAGCCTTTGGCACAGAAAGTAACCCTGTCGTAGGAAATTAGGCTGTTGTTTAGGGGCAAGTAGACTGTCGATTCGCAAAAGTTAGCATTGAATGAGAAAAGTGAGCGTCAGCTTAGGCCTCGGACAGTTCGAGCGTGCTAGAGTTCATGTGGGTGGTTAGTTGTCGCCTCGCCCAAGGCTCTTAGTTTCGCGCGATGTTGCCTCGCCCAAGGCCAAAAGTTTCGCGCGACCAAGCAAATCATGGTTAATTTTATGATGTTATGGTAATTTCGGATCACGAACCATTCCGCCAAGCAATCAACAACGGCAAAGGTCAGCCTCAACAAAAGCCGGCCGCGCAAAAGCCGGCCGCGCTGGCGGGTATGAAAGTACTTGATCTTTCCAGGGTACTGGCGGGACCGCTTTGTGCGCAAATCCTGGGTGACCTCGGCGCTGATGTCTTGAAGGTCGAATCCCCCGTTGGCGATGAAACACGAAAGCTTGGTAAGCCGGGTAAGGAAGGGAGCGCACCCTATTTTATGGGGCTAAACCGAAATAAGCAGAATATCGTTCTGGATTTAGAGAATTCGGCTGATCGCGACTACCTGCATCAATTGATCGCGGACTCCGATGTGGTTATCGAGAACTTTTTGCAAGGCACCATGGCGCGTTGGGGCTTTGACTACGAAACTGTTCTCGCGCCTCGCCAACCGCAACTGATTTACGCCAACATATCGGGATTTGGTTGGTCGGGGCCGCTTGCTGGATTGCCGGGCTATGATGCGGTGGCTCAAGCACTGTCAGGGCTTATGTCGATTAATGGCCATGATGAAACAGGCCCCACGCGTGTCGGCGTTCCAATTTGTGACATCACCACAGGGCTTTATGCGTCGATTGGTATTTTGGCAGCCTGGTCGTACCGACAAGCCACAGGTCTGGGTCAGCGAATCGACGCGAATCTTTATGCGAGTGGCTTGAGCCTGATGCACCCACACGCAGCCAATTGGTGGATGCAATCGATTAACCCTGGCCTATCCGGGAACGCGCACCCCAACATTGCACCCTATGAAACCTTCGAAATCGCTGGCGAACGGATGTTTCTTGGCGTGGTTAACGACGGACAGTTTGCCCGACTTTGTCGCTTTCTTGGACTTGAGGACTGCATTAAGGACCCTCGATTTGAAAGTCCGGCGCAGCGGGTCGCCAATCGGCCAGTGCTCCATGAGATGCTGAAATGCGCAATGGCTGCGAGGTGGCATCCGCTCTTTTGGCGTGAACTTATGCTTGCCGGCGTACCAGCCGGCATGGTCCACTCGATTCCACAAGCATTTACCGCAGAGCATACGAAAGCACTCGGCCTCGTGCCTCAAGAGGGATTCTACGGAACACCCTTTCCTGTTGTACTTTCAAGAACACCTGGGAGTGAACGCCTTCCGGCGCCGGCACTTAAGCGGTCGAAGGGCGACACGACATGACCTCAGGGCGACTAGACATGACATTTGTCAAGGAAATCGAATGGTATCGATCCAAGATTTAGTAGCACCAATCCATGATGGTTGCAGAGTGGCCATTGGGAAAGAAGAAACGGGAGCATCCATTGCAGCAACACTCGCATTAATTGCTAAGGGTGTTAGAGGCCTACATTTGATTTGCTTACCGATCTCTGGGCTTCAAGCGGATCTTTTGATCGGCGCTGGATGTGTTTCCACACTTGAGACTTCTGCGGTCAGTCTCGGTGAAGCGGGCCCTGCCCCTCGCTTCAATGCCGCTGTCAAACAAGGTGCCATTCGGCTGATCGACGGAACCTGTCCAGCGATCTACGCAGGCTTTCAGGCGAGCCAAAAAGGCATACCCTTTATGCCTTTGCGTGGCATTCTTCATAGCGATTTAATGCGGCACCGAGATAGTTGGAAGTTGATCGAGAATCCATTTCATCACGGTGATCGGATCGTCGCCATCGAGGCTATCCGTCCAGATGTTGCGTTGTTTCATGCACAGGCCTCAGATCGTAACGGCAA